>NZ_QODJ01000073.1:0-25268 GCF_009935965.1 Pseudomonas sp. L13 | reverse complement strand
TTTTGCGCTTTTCAAAAGTGAGCCGCTGTCAGAGCGGAACCCTAGGTGGCCGTTACCGCAGGAATGGATATGTACACAATCCAACTGTGTTGGCTGTCAGGCCGTCTTCGCAGGCAAGCCAGCTCCCACAGTTGGATCGCGGGGTGTCAGGTAGATAGGTGTCGGCTGGGAGACCGCTATCGCAGGCAAGCCAGCTCCCACATTGGTCATGCATTGCCCACAAAATCAGCGTCCGGCGCAGATCCCCTGTGGGAGCGGGCTTGCCCGCGAAGGCGGCGTGTCAGTCGCTGAATATTCAACTGAACCACCGCTATCGCAGGCAAGCCCGCTCCCATATTTTCCCGGGTATTGGCTTAGAAGCCGGGAACGCCTTGTACGCGCAACTCAGGGGTCAGTTCGTCCAGCGGCTCGGTCAGCGGTCGGTCGTTCCCACCCGGCAGCAGGATCACCTTGCGGCACTCCTCCTCGGCTTTATCAAACAGCTCATACCCCCGCGCCGCCTGCTCCAGAGGCAGCCTGTGAGTGATGATCGCCTCGGGGTGCAGATGCCCCAGCTCGATATGCTCCAACAACTCCGGTAAGAACCGCTGCACATGGGTCTGGCCCATCTTGAAGGTCAGGCCCTTGTCGAAGGCATCGCCAAACATGAATCCATGGATAAACCCGGCATACACCCCGGCAACGCTCACCACGCCACCGCGGCGTACGGCAGCGATGCACTGTCGCAGGGCCTTGCCGCTGCTGCCCTCGATCTTGAGGGCTGTGAGCAGGGTTTCCGTGGTGCTGCCCTTGGCCTCGAAACCTACCGCGTCCACCACGCCATCGACGCCGCGCATGCCAGCGGTCTGGCGGATGATGGTGTCAGCCGGGTCTTCGTCTTCTTCGAAATTGATCGGGATCACGCCGTACATTTTCTGCGCGTAGGCCAAACGATACGGATGGTCGTCGACCATGAAGATCTGCTCGGCGCCCAGCATCTGCGCGCACGCCGCACTGAGCAGGCCCACCGGCCCGGCGCCATAAATCGCCACGCTGGAGCCTTTACTAATGCCGGCGTTGGTCACCGCCTGCCAAGCGGTGGGCAGGATATCGGAGAGGAACAGCACCTTCTCATCCGCCAAGGTGCCGGGCACCTTGAACGGCCCGGTGTTAGCCTTGGGCACTCGCACCCACTCCGCCTGGCCGCCGGGAATACCGCCATACAGACGGCTGTAGCCGAACAGCGCGGCGCCCGGTGGGATGGCTTTTTTATTCAGGATCGCACCGCGCCCATCGTTGGTGGTTTCGCAGGCGGCGAATTGCTGGAGCTGGCAGAAAAAGCAATCGCCACAGGCAATCACGAACGGAATCACCACACGGTCGCCAGCTTGCACGGCGGTGACGGCCGGGCCGGTTTCTTCGACGATGCCCATGAACTCATGGCCGAAGATATCACCGTGCTCCACGGTCGGGATCTTGCCACGGTACAAGTGCAAGTCCGAACCGCAGATTGCGGTGGCGGTGACCCGCAGAATGATGTCGTCGGGTTGTTCAATGATCGGATCGGGCACGGTATCCACCTGCACCTTGTGTGCGCCCTGGTAAGTCATCGCTCGCATGCTCTGCGCTCCTGCCGTTGAGGGGTTACTCATTAAGGGCGCAGCAGCCCCATCAGTGTTCCTTCGACGTAGAGCGACACCCGATCAATGGTCGCCGCGAGTCTGGGCCAACAACAGGTCGACTACCTGGCGCACGCTGGCAAGCGCATCGGCGCCGCTGGCCTGGGACTGGGCATGCCAGCGCAACTGCTCGGTCGCGCTGTTGCCGCGTTGCAGCAAGGCATCCAAGGCATCGAACAACAGCGGCTCTCCCATGGCCTCTGCGGTGGCGGCAAACGTCTGCCGGGCGCATTGCAGCCATTGTGCAGCGCCGCCCACGCTGCCTGCGTCGTCCAACGCAAAGGTACCAGCGGCCCCATAACGCTTGGCCTGCCAGCGGTTCTCCTTGAGCAGCCAGCGCGCCTCGGCACTGAAACCAGCGCCAGGACGCTGCATCGCGCAGGCATGAGTGACCATCACCCGAAACAGCGTGGCGAGGGCCAAGGCGTCCGTCAGCCGTGGGCAAGCGTCGGCCATGCGCAGTTCCAGGGTGGGGTAACGCGCCGCCGGGCGAATGCCCCACCAGCCATTGCCATCGGCCTTGATCGCGCCGATGCGTTGCAACAGGGCCAGGTAGCGCTGGTACTCGGCCCAGTCGGTGAAGTGTTCCGGCACGCCCATGCGGGGCCACTCGTCGCAAGCGGCCTGGCGGTAGCTCATAAAGCCGCTGGGCGCGCTGTCCCAGAAGGGTGACGAGCAACTGAGCAGCAGCAACAATGGCAGCCACGGCGACACCTGGTTCATCACCGCAATGCGGTCCAGTGTTTGCGGCACCTGCACATGCACATGCAGCCCGCACAACACACTGCGCCGCGCTACGTATTGAATATCGTCGAACAGTTGCCGGAAATGCGCCTGATCGGTCGGCCGCTGCCCACGCCAATCGGCCAGAGGGTGGCTGCCGGCGCACACCACGCCGAGGCCGAACTCAGCCAGGGATTGCGCCAGGTTGCCGCGCACAGTCGAGAAATAATCCGCCGCTTCGGCGCTTGAGGTAAACACCGGTGAGGCCGCCTCGATCTGCCCTTGGAACATCTCATAGGAGAAGCCCGCGCCAATCGCTTCGCGGCAGGCCGCCAGCACCGCTGCCGAGGGCTCGCACACCATCTGGCGGCTGCGCAGGTCGGTAATGAAGTATTCCTCTTCAATGCCAAAGGTGAGCATCGACATTCAGCGCAGCCGGGTGACGGTCAGCGCGACCACGGCGATGCGCTCCACCTGCTCATAGCCTGGCTTTTCCAATTCCTCACCGAAAACGTCCGGGTCGAGCTCGCGGTAAGTCCAGCCGAAGGCGTCGCTGCCCAGCAGCGGCTTGACCGCCTCCAGGAAGGGATCGCTACCTGCCACCATCGCCACCCCCGTATACAGCAGCAGGCTACCGCCCAGGGCCAGGCGCCCGATGGATTCACTGACGATGCGCAGCGACAACTGCTCCCCCAAGGCGCCACCGCCATGGCGATAGGCGCGCTGACGGTCATCTTTCATGTACGGCGGGTTGGCGACGATCAGGTCGAACTCGCCCTCCAGACTGGCCAGCACGTCACTGTGGTAAACGCTGAGGTTATTCAGCCCGGCGAGTTCGGCATTCACCGCCGTCATGCGCAGGGCACGGGGGTTGATATCCACGGCCAGCACCTGGGCGTCATGCCGGGCTTTAGCAATCACCAGCGCGCCGACACCAGCGCCACAGCCGATGTCCACGGCGCGCTTGAGGGGCTCGAAACTCTGTTGCAGGTAGGCTTCGATTACCTGGGCAAAGCGGTAGCTGTCGGGGCCGAAAAACACTGCGTCCGCCTGGTCGGTGGGATAAGGCGAATGGGCGAACAACAGATCATCGAGGCTCGACCAACGCACCGTGCTGTGCCATAGCGCGCCATGTTTTTCGATCACATCTGCTTGCTGCAACTCCTCACGCAAGGCCTCGGGCAACAGGCCTTGATCGAACGGCATCGACCATCCGAACACATCGCGCAGCGTCATTGCCAGGGGCGTCGCCAGCCGACGATAGACCCGCTCGTGGGTCAAGG
This sequence comes from Pseudomonas sp. L13, assembly GCF_009935965.1. Lineage (NCBI taxonomy): Bacteria > Pseudomonadati > Pseudomonadota > Gammaproteobacteria > Pseudomonadales > Pseudomonadaceae > Pseudomonas > Pseudomonas sp. L13. The sequence continues at coordinate 21,604 of NZ_QODJ01000073.1, read as the reverse complement.
GCGTCGGTGTGATAAAGCGATAACCGCTCTCCTTCAACCCTCGGCCCAAATTCAACAAGGCACGGTCAGCCAATTGTTGCGCAGACATAGGCACATTCCTTAGCGCAGGCGCGCACGCAGTTGGATAAAGCGGCGAGTGGCATACAGCCCGGCAGGCGTGCAATGACGGCGTGCCGACAGCCATGGGATCAGCGCATTGAGCTGTTGCACATCGGGCAAGTTGCACAACGACTCCGCCAGGGCCTGGGTATCCGGGTCCGCTGGACGATGCTGCTCGCGGGAAAACCGGCTGCCGCGTCCCGGCCGTACGGGCGGCACGCGTTCGCTGGCCACCCATTGCCCGGCGATCCAGTCATGGATAAGTTGTTTTTCATAACCGCTGAATACCCCGAACATTGCGGCGCCAGCGCCCTCGATCAACTGCCAGAAGCGGCTGTTGGCGGGGTCCTGGTTGTGCTGGATCCAGCCTTTGTCTTCCAGGGCCTTGAGGAACGCGCCGATCTGCCCAGGCTGGGCCAGCCATTGGTTGACGGTCTGGCCTTCGAAGCGGCAATAGTCAGAATGCATGTGCTGGCCGAAGGCGCGCTTGCGCTCAAGCATCGCCACCACCTCGTCCTGCGAGTTGAATTGTTTGATGATAGACGTGGTACCCAGGCCCAGATCATTCAGGCGATAGCCTGCGGCCACGCGGCGATAGAAGTCTGCCCTGCCCTCGCCCAGCGGCAGCAGGTTCAGCACCGACTGTGCGGCCTTGCAGGCGTGACCACTGCTGGCATTGTCGATGGTGACATGCAGCGTGAAGTAATAAGGGTCGATGCCCAGCTCACTGAGTTCATAGGCGGTGATCAACAGGTGCAACGGCAGCTGTTCGTAACCCAGGTTGAAGCCAATGACTTCCGGCAGGAACTCATCGCCGCACACACCCAGCGCCAGTTGCAGCGCGCCTTGCAGGTAATGGTCATCCTCGAGGCCGGCTTCGCTGTCGGCATCGTGCTCGCTGAGCAACTTGCGGTAGATCACCACATGGTTCTGCGCGGCTTCACCGTCGCCCAATTCTTCCAGGTAAGTGGTGAGCAGGCCGTCGAAGCGCTGGTCTTGCCAATAGTGCAGCAAGCCATAGAGCCAGGCGCCATCGACCTGTTTGGTCGGCGCCACACACTGCAGGAAATACAACGCATGGGCCTTATTCTGGAAATACCGCCGTGGCCCGCCTTGCCGGCGCTGCTCAAGGTAGTCGGCATAGGCCTGGGCGACTTCGGCGCAGCGCTGCTCGACCCAGGCCAGCAGCTGTTCGGGTGCTTTTGGCAAGTCGCAGTCGGTTGCCTCTACCAGGGCCAATTGATCCTGCAGGTATTCACGCGCCAATTCAGCGGCGTCTTGGGTTTCGCCGTGCAGTTGTTGGTACACCCGTTGATGGCGACCCTGGGCCGAGTCGGTGAGAGAGGCCGGCTGGCCTGACAGCGCTGTAAGGAGTGTCATGATGGCAGTTTCCGCAAAGTCCGTTACAACGGGCCTCCCACAAGGTGGCCCCGCAAGAGCGCTTGAAAAACATGCGCTTCTAAGATGCAGAACCTTGAGAGGTGCGGAAAATTCAGATTGGATTGTTAACGTGGGGACAAGCGGTCGCGGTGCTATTGCGATGGGGACATTGGGTCACCAAATCGTGCCTCACGCGATATGAGGAGAAAATCAGGGATACTCTTGCCGAGCGTGCAACACGTTGACTATCTCGATGCGCTCCGCTGTTACTCGATACTTAACATCAGGCTTTGACCCTCTGCTTGCGTTCTGCTTCAAGAATAATCGCCTCGACCCTCGCCATGACTTCGTCATGGGGTACACCGGGTCCGGGATTGGCCAAGCTTTTTTCGACTTTGGCACGAAACCAAAGATCATGACTATTTGCCTGCTCCTCGGTTTCAAATTCGGAAACAATTGGGGAAAGTGGAACACCCATAAGATGACCTCCTGTATGAATGCTCAGCAGTTTAGTGCCAAGCTAGCAAGCTGTCTCGGAGCACCAGATGAAATGCAGGTGGCTCACCCACAAAAAAACAACGGCACGCAAGCGTGCCGTTGCATTCAGCTCATTCAGCGAAATTACTTACGTGCAGCCTCCCACTGCTTGAGCAGGTCGTTGTAGTTCACGGTTTCGCCCTTGGGCTTCTCGTTGGCCAGTTTCGGCTTCGGTGCACCCGGCTGGTCGAACCAGTATTGCGCGTCACGCTCGGGGTTCATTTTCGGGCCGCACACCGGTTGCACCTTGGAGCGTTCCAGGCGCGTCATAATCGCATCCTGCTCCTTGGCCAGGTTGTCCAGCGCCTGTTGCGGGGTTTTCTCGCCGCTGGCCGCTGCGGCGATGTTGCTCCACCACAGTTGCGCCAGGCGCGGGTAGTCCGGCACGTTGGTGCCCGTCGGGGACCACTCGGTGCGCGCCGGGCTGCGGTAGAACTCCACCAGCCCCCCGAGTTTGGGCGCCATGTCGGTCATGGCCTGGGAGTTGATATCGGACTCACGAATCGGCGTCAGGCCAACGATGGTTTTCTTCAGCGAAACGGTTTTTGAGGTCACGAACTGCGCGTAGAGCCAGGCCGCGAGTTTCTGCTTCTCGGGCGTGGACTTGAGGAAGGTCCAGGAGCCTACGTCCTGATAGCCCTTCTTCATGCCCTTTTCCCAATACGGCCCGACTGGGGACGGCGCCATGCGCCACTTCGGCGTACCGTCGGCATTGACCACCGGTAAGCCCGGCTTGACCATGTCGGCGGTAAACGCGGTGTACCAGAAGATCTGCTGGGCAATGTTGCCCTGGGACGGCACTGGGCCGGATTCGGAGAAGGTCATGCCCGCCGCTTCCGGAGGCGCGTAGGCTTTCATCCAGTCCACGTATTTTTGCGTGGCGAATACGGCTGCCGGGCCGTTGGTGTCGCCGCCACGGGTGACGCTGGAGCCCACCGGGTGGCAGTCCTCCACACGAATGCCCCACTCGTCCACCGGCAAGCCGTTGGGCAAGCCCTTGTCGCCGCCACCGGCCATGGAGAACCAGGCATCGGTGAAACGCCAGCCCAGGGACGGGTCTTTCTTGCCGTAGTCCATGTGCCCATAAATGCGCTTGCCGTCGATTTCCTTGACGTCTTCGCTGAAAAATTTGGCGATGTCTTCATAGGCCGACCAGTTCACCGGCACGCCCAGGTCGTAGCCGTATTTTTCCTTGAACTTGGCCTTCAGCTCCGGCCGCTCGAACCAGTCGGCGCGGAACCAGTAGAGGTTGGCAAACTGCTGGTCGGGCAACTGGTAGATCTTGCCGTCCGGCGCGGTGGTGAACGACAGGCCGATAAAGTCCTTGAGGTCCAGGGTGGGCGAGGTGAAATCCTTGCCTTCGTTGGCCATCAGGTCGGTGATGGATTCGGTCTTGCCATAGCGAAAGTGCGTACCGATCAAGTCGGAATCGTTGACCCAGCCGTCATAGATGTTCTTGTCGGATTGCATCTGGGTTTGCAGCTTCTCCACCACGTCGCCTTCCTGTAGCAGGTCGTGGGTCAGCTTGATGCCGGTGATTTCACTGAAGGCCTTGGCCAGCACCTTGGATTCGTACTCGTGGGTGGTGAGGGTTTCCGACACCACGTTGATCTTCATCCCACGGAACGGCTCAGACGCCTTGATAAACCACTTCAACTCCTCCAACTGTTGAGCTTCGGTAAGGGTCGAGGGTTTGAACTCGCTGCCGATCCATTTTTTCGCGGCATCTTCATACGCATCGGCCCAGGCCGAAGCGCTCAAACCACTGAGGGCCAGTACGGCGGCCAATGAAATGCTATGTCGCAGCTTATTGTTTTTATTCAACATAGAGACCTCCAGGTTAATTTCAAACGGGGCTATCGGCAACCACCTCCCTTGTAGGAGCGAGCTTGCTCGCGAAGAATGCAAAGACACCGCGGGCTACCAGGAGCACTGCGTTATCGGTGACGATTTTCGCGAGCAAGCTCGCTCCTACAGGGTGGTGCACAGCTAGCCCCAACGCATCACACTCAACAGCCATGCCAGGGAGAGCGCGGACGCCACCCAGATGCTCCAGTCGGTAACGCCAATGACCAGCAAATGCAGGTAGGCGCTGCCGAGCAGACCGATAAACAAGCGATCGCCACGGGTGGTGCTGATCGGCAGCAACCCGCGCCGCGGGATACTCGGCGAACGCAATTCCCAAGTGGTCATGCCCGCCAGAATCAGGGCAATACCGCCAAAGAACAGCGCGGTAGGGGTGGTCCAGGCCATCCATTCCATCATCGACTCCTCTAGACCCGGCCCAGGGCAAAGCCCTTGGCCACGTGGTTGCGAACAAACCAGATCACCAGCATGCCCGGCAGGATGGTCAACACCCCCGCCGCTGCCAGCACGCCCCAATCAATGCCGGAGGCCGACACCGTGCGGGTCATCACCGCTGCGATAGGCTTGGCGTTGACCGAGGTCAGCGTGCGCGCCAGCAGCAGTTCGACCCAGGAAAACATGAAACAGAAAAACGCCGTGACGCCGATACCGGAGCCAATCAGCGGGATAAAAATCTTCACGAAGAACTTGGGAAAACTATAGCCGTCGATGTAGGCGGTTTCGTCGATTTCCTTCGGTACGCCGGACATGAAACCTTCCAGGATCCATACCGCCAACGGCACGTTGAACAGGCAATGGGCCAGGGCCACGGCGATGTGTGTGTCGAACAGGCCAATGGATGAATACAGCTGGAAGAACGGCAGCAGGAACACTGCCGGCGGCGCCATACGGTTGGTGAGCAGCCAGAAGAACAGGTGCTTGTCACCCAGGAAGCGGTAGCGCGAGAACGCATAGGCCGCCGGCAGCGCCACGCTCAGGGAGATCACCGTGTTCAGGCTCACGTAGTACAGCGAGTTGAGGTAACCGGTGTACCAGCTCGGGTCGGTGAAGATCACCTTGTAGTTGGCCAGGGTGAAATCCTGCGGAAACAGGGTCAGGCCGCCGAGGATTTCGGTGTTGCTCTTGAAGGACATGTTCAGCAGCCAGTAGATCGGCACCAGCAGGAACAGGATGTAAACGAGTAGTGGAATAAGCTTGCGCTTGCTCATGTTGGCGGCCTCAGCGGTTGGCGTCGGAATGGGTCATGGCGGTGTAGAACAGCCAGGACACCAACAGGATGATCAGGAAGTACACCAGGGAAAACGCCGCCGCCGGGCCCAGGTCGAATTGGCCGACGGCCATCTGGGTAAGCGTCTGACTCAGGAAGGTGGTGGCGTTACCCGGTCCGCCGCCGGTGAGCACGAAAGGTTCGGTGTAGATCATGAAGCTGTCCATGAACCGCAGCATCACCGCAATCAGCAGCACGCTTTTCATCTTCGGCAGCTGGATATGTCGGAACACCGCCCAGGCCGATGCACGATCAATCCGCGCAGCCTGGTAGTACACGTCCGGAATCGCGCGCAAGCCGGAGTAGCACAGCAGCGCCACCAATGAGGTCCAGTGCCACACATCCATGACCAGCACGGTGACCCAGGCGTCCATGGTGTTGGCAGCGTAGTTGTAGCTGATGCCCATGGCGTTGAGGGTCGAGCCCAGCAGGCCGATGTCGGCACGGCCAAAGATCTGCCAGATGGTGCCCACCACGTTCCACGGAATCAGCAGCGGAATGGCGAGGATGATCAGCACCAGCGAAGACCAGCGGCCTTTTGTGGGCATGGTCAGGGCGATGGCGATGCCCAGCGGGATCTCGATCAGCAGCACGCAGGCCGAGTAGATGAACTGGCGCAACAGTGAATCGTGCAGGCGTGGGTCGAGCAGCACCTGCTTGTACCAGTCGGCCCCGACGAAATAGCGGCTGGACTGGTCGAAAATGTCCTGCACCGAATAGTTGACCACCGTCATCATCGGGATCACCGCACTGAACGCCACCAGCAGGAACACCGGCAGCACCAGCCACCAGGCCTTGTTGTTCTGCACCTTGTTCATGGCGCCACCTCCAGCAGGTAATCGTCGGCGTAGAGCATCAGCCATTGCGCGGGGAAGCTGATGGAGGCCTTGCCTTCCGGCACCGGCTTGTCCTCGGCCAGCCGCACCTTGAGCGTGGCGCCGTCGAGGTTGAGGGTCATGATCTTGTAGGTGCCCAGGTCCTCCACATGTACGACGTCGGCTTGCAGGGCGTCAGGGTTGTACTCGTCCCACACATGGATGAATTCCGGGCGGATACCGATTTGGAGCTTTTGGTAGTCGCTAGAGTTGAGACGTTGCTGCAAGGCTTCGGACAGCGGCACCAACGTGTCGGCGAACCCCACGCCCCCAGCCTTGGCCTGCACCTCGATCAGATTCATCCCAGGGCTACCGATGAAGTAACCGACAAAGGTGTGGCTGGGCCGTTCGAACAATTCACGCGGCGTACCGAACTGCACGATCTGCCCGCCGTACATCACCGCGATTTTGTCGGCGAATGTGGAGGCTTCCAGCTGATCGTGGGTGACGTAGACCATGGTGATATTGAACTGCTCGTGAATCTGCTTGAGCTTGCGCCGCAGTTTCCACTTCAGGTGCGGGTCGATCACCGTCAGCGGCTCATCAAAGAGAATGGCCGACACGTCATCGCGCACCAGGCCACGGCCCATGGAGACTTTCTGTTTTTCGTCGGCGGTGAGGTTGCGGGCTTTTTTGCTCAGCAGGTTTTGCAGGTCGAGGACTTCGGCGATCTCCTGCACCTTGCTGTGAATTTTCGCTTCGGCCATGCCCTGGTTTCGCAGCGGGAACGCCAGGTTGTCGAACACCGTCATGGTGTCGTACACCACCGGGAACTGGAACACCTGGGCGATATTGCGTTTCTCCGGGGTGAGCTCGTTGACCACTTGGGTATCGAACAGCACCTGGCCTTCGGACGGGCTGAGCAGGCCGGAAATGATATTGAGCAGCGTGGACTTGCCGCAGCCCGACGGCCCGAGCAAGGCGTAGGCACCGCCCTGCTCCCACACATGGTTCATTTCCCGAATGGCGTAGTCTTCTGGCCCAGCGGGTGTAGGGCTGTAGCTATGGGCCAGGTTGCGCAAATGGATCTCGGCCATCAGGCAACCCTCGCGACACGGCGCCCGGGGGCCTGGACCAAGCGGCCCTGACCATCGAACACAAACAGTTTATGGGTGGGGATATACACGCGGATCGGCGCGTCGACATCGTACTCATGCACCCCCGGCAGGTGCAGCACCAGCAGGAAATGCTCACTGCGCACATGCAGGAAGGTTTCCGAGCCGCTGATTTCGGCGACTTCCACGGTCACCGCCAGCTCCAGGTCATCATCGTTGCTGGGCACCAGGCTGATATGGCTGGGGCGCACGCCAAAGCGGAATTCGCCTTCGCCGATGGGCCGCAGGTCAACATTGAGTGGGAAATGCACGAAATTGGCGAAGCTCACTTCGTTACCGCTGATGCGCCCTGGCATCAGGTTGATCGGCGGCTCGGAGAACAGCTCAGCGGCGAGCACGGTTTGCGGCTGGTGATAAACCTCGGCGGCCTTGCCGCTCTGAATCACCCGCCCCTCGTGAAGAATGGTGGTGGTGCCACCCAAGGCCAGGGCTTCGTTGGGCTCGGTGGTGGCATAAATGGCGATGGTGTGGCGCGCCTTGAACAGTTCGCGCATTTCCTGGCGTAGCTCTTCGCGCAGTTTGTAGTCCAGGTTGACCAGCGGTTCATCGAACAGAATCAGTTCGGCGTCTTTCACCAGGGCACGGGCCATGGCGGTGCGTTGCTGTTGGCCGCCGGACAATTCCAGGGGGTGGCGCTGCAGGAATTTCTCGATGCGCAGCATCTTGGCGGTTTCCAGCACCTTGCTCTGGATCACCTCCTGGGACACGCCGGCCTGACGCAACGGCGAGGCGATGTTCTCGAACACGGTCATGGTCGGGTAATTAATGAACTGCTGGTAGACCATCGACACATTGCGCAGGCGCACCGGCTTTTGCGTGACGTCCACGCCGTTCATCAGGATGCGACCGCTGTCGGGCTTGTCCAGGCCAGCCATCAGGCGCATCAGGCTGGTCTTGCCCGACAGGGTGCGACCGAGCAGGACGTTGAAAGAACCGGCTTCGAACCGCAGGGTGGCGTCGTCGATCCAGGTTTGGCCGTCGACAACGCGGGAGACATGTTCCAGGGTCAATGACATGACACGACCTTTTTTATTATTGGAATGAATCTGGTGCGTTGCCAGAGCGAGTTTCGTGCCAAAACCGCAAGCGCTTGATGTGTAAGGAAATGGGTGAATCATGATGTTCAGGAGTGAACAATCTGGCTGAACAACTGAACACTGTCGGGGTTGACAATGAACAGTTGTGAACAACACTCTCATGACCAACACAGACTAAATGTGGGAGCGGGCTTGCTCGCGAATGCGGTGGGTCAGTCAATCATCAGTCGACTGATACACCGTATTCGCGAGCAAGCCCGCTCCCACAGTTTGAATCGGTTTCTTCAGTTAGATATGCAAAAACAATAACAATAAAAATGAAGGTCGCACGATGGCCGAACCCTTGACCCACGACACCCTTATCCAGGAATCCTGGCGCCGTTGCCGCGCCTACGGCCTGGACCACCAGAGCGCCCCCAGCTTTGACCAACTGCCCGCCGAAGGCATTCGCCAACTTTTGGAAAGCCAGCATTCCCTGGTACAGACCACCCACCAGGAAGTGTTGCCCTACTACGAGAACATCCTCAGCAATTCCAACTGCCTGATCATGCTGGCGGACAACCAGGGCCAGGTGCTCACCTCGTGGGGCACCCAGCGGTTTATCGAACCCACGCTGGCCCGTGGCTTCAGCCCTGGCGCCAGTTGGATGGAGCGCGCCAGTGGCACCAACGCCATCGGCACCGCTCTGGCGTGTGCCCAGGCCGTGCATATTGAACACGATGAGCACTTCCTCAAGGCCAACCGCTTCATGACCGGCTCCGCAGCGCCGATTTTCGACGCCCAGCGCGAAATCATCGCGGTGCTGGATGTGTCCAGCGACAGTTACCTGCCACCCTCCCACACCCTGGGCATGGTCAAGATGATGAGCCAGACCGTGGAAAACCGGCTGATCCTCAACCTGTTTCGCGGCGAGCACTTCCAACTGACCTTCAACACCGGCCTGAGCAACCTCGACAGCCAATGGGCCGGCCTGCTGATCTTTGATGAAAGCGGCCAGGTGCTGTCGGCCAATCGGCGTGCGGATAACCTGCTGGGCATCAGCCTCTCGCGGGTGATGATCGACAGCCTGTTCAAGGTGTCGCTGCTGGAGTTGCTCAACCAGCCGGAAGGGCTGCCCTTTGCCTTGCAAGCGGCGGGACGCAATCGGTTCCAGTGCCTGTTGAAGCGGCCCAAGCAGATGCCGGTGCAAGCGCGGGTGTTCAGCCAACCGCCGCAACCAGCACCGACGTCGATCAACCTCCAGACCCTGCATTTTGGCGATGTGCGCGTGGAAAAAGCCGTGCGCCAGGCCGAGCGCCTACTGGAGAAGGACATTCCGTTGTTGATTCACGGCGAGACCGGCGTGGGCAAAGAGGTGTTCGTCAAAGCCCTGCACCAGGCCAGTTCCCGCAGCCGACAGGCGTTGATAGCGGTGAACTGTGCGGCGATCCCCGCAGAGCTGGTGGAATCGGAACTGTTCGGTTACGAAAAAGGCGCCTTCACCGGCGCCAACCAGAAAGGCAGCATCGGCCTGATCCGCAAGGCGGACAAGGGCACGCTGTTTCTCGACGAAATCGGCGATATGCCGCTGCCCACCCAGGCCCGCCTGTTACGGGTGCTGCAAGAACGCTGCGTGCAGCCGGTGGGCAGCAGCGAGGTGTTCCCGGTGGACTTGCGCATCATCTCGGCGACCAACCGCGCACTGCGCGAACTGGTGCAGGCCGGACGCTTTCGCGAGGACTTGTACTACCGCATCGGCGGCTTGACGCTGGAGCTGCCGCCATTGCGCGAACGTACCGACAAACAGGCGCTGTTCCAGCAACTGTGGCAGCAACACCGCGAGCCGACACAATGGGCCGGGCTGAGCGCCGAGGTGCTGAGGTTATTCGAGCAACACCCGTGGCCGGGGAATTTACGCCAGGTGAGCAGCGTGTTGCAGGTGGCGCTGGCAATGGCCGAAGAGCAGCCGATCCGCGCGGAACACCTGCCCGATGATTTTTTTGTGGATTTGCAGGCGACAGTTCCGCTGTCTAAACCTGAACACTTGGATGAAAGTCTCGACCTGAACCAGCGCCTGGAAGCCGTGGGCGGGAACATCTCCCACCTGGCGCGAGAGCTGGGCGTAAGCCGCAACACCCTGTACAAGCGCCTGCGCCAACACGAAGGCTGAGTTAACGCCAACTCCAGGAAACGCCGGTGTAGATACCCCGCCCATCAGCGGGGGTGGAACGCGCTGCGTCCATGCCTTTGTCGTCGTAGCCCGGTGTGACGGTGTTGGCGTAACGGCGGTTGGTGAGGTTGCGCAGGTCGACCCAGGCTTGCCAGTCCTGCTTGGGCGCGTCGTAGCCAAAGGTGGCGCCGAGGGTGGTGTAGGCCGCCGCGTAGTAGGAATTGGCGTAGTCCACCGCTACCCGTGAGGCATGCTCGGTGTTGAGGCTGGTGTAGAAACCCGTCGGGTGGCTGTAGCGCAGTTGCGCCTGGTAATAGTGCTTGGGAATGCCGGGCAAGGTGTTGTCGCCGAAACGCTCGTCGTCGCGGTAGTGGAAGTCGCTGAAGGTGTAGGCCTGGCGCAGGTCGAGCTTACCGCTGCGGCCGCCGTCCCACAGCGGGCTGAGCAGGCTCAGTTCCACGCCCTGGTGCACGGTGGGGCTGGCGTTGGATTCGGCGATGATGGCATTGCTGGTGGCGGTCTGGGCCTGGGTCTCCACCGAAAGCAGCTCGTGGCGAACCTGCGAACGATAGAGCGCCAGGTCCCATTGGCCGAGCCAGGCTTCACCGCGCCCGCCGATTTCCAGAGTGGTGGCGGTCTGATTACGCAGCTTCACGCCTTCGCGCTGCAACCCTGTGGCCGCCCCACTGCCCGGCCCGAAGTATTTGTTGGAACCCCAGATCATCGACCACGCATGCGGTGGCTCTACCGAGCGGCTCAGGTTGCCGTAGACCTGCAATTGCGGAGTGAAGTCGTAACGCAGGCCAATGCGCGGCGCGTAATCCCAATCATGCTGACTGATCGGCGCTTGACCGTCGGGATACGTGACCTGGGTTTCGCGGCGCGTGTAGATGGCGGCGAGGCCGGTGGTCAGCCACAGATCCTCCAGCAATTCCAGCTCGTTGCCGACATGCAGCACGGTATCGGAACCCAGGTAGCTGTAGTCGCGGGTCTTGGTGCCGGGGGCATAAATGGCGGTATTGCCCGCAGGAATGCGAACATATTCCGACGCCCCATTGTTCGGCATCGCCTGGGTGGTACGCAGGCCCACGGTGGTGGTGCTGGCATGGCCGAACAGGCTGTCCTGGCGAATGTAATTCAGGGTGCCGCTGATATCGGTGTAGGCGACTTTGAGGCGGTTGGTGCCTTCGCGCAGGTCCATGGGGTAATCGTGATAGGCCAGGCCGACCTCGACCCGTGAATTATCGTCCAACCGCAAGGTGGTCTTGTTGGCGATCCAGGTGGAGCCCGGTTGCAGGCGCTTTGAATCGCGGGCGGCATTGACGCTGTTGGCGGCACGCGGATCATGGCTGATCTGGTCACGCGTGAGCCTGCCGGGAGAATCGTTGGTGGTTTCGCGATACCGCAAATAGAAGCGCGTTTCCAGGTCCGGGTTAAAGCGGTAGCCGAAGTTGGCAGCGATGCCCTTGCCGGTACCAGCGCTTTGATGCTGATAACCGTCGGACGCCGAATCGGTGAGGCTGATGTAATAGTCAGCGTCCCCCAGCACTTGCCCCGAACTGACTTCGCGCTGGGCATAGCCGCGACTGCCGACCTCATAGCGCACTTGCAACTTGGGCGCGTCCAAGCCGGTGCGGGTGACGTAATTGACCGCACCGCCCAAAGCCAACGCACCCTGATCGAACCCGTTGGCGCCACGCAGCACCTCTACCCGGCTTTGCCACAGCGGGTCCTTCAGCTCATAAGGCGTACCCCCTGGGCCGGTAAGCGGCAGGCCGTCGAACATTTCATACAGGCCGGAGGCGTGGGCACCGGGCGCGCGGTTCAGGCCCGAGCCACGAATGGACACCTTCACCCCTTCGTTATTGGCCGCCTTGGCGTAAACACCAGCCTGGTACTTGAAGACATCCTCGTTGCTGCTGACCCGCCCCTGTTGCACGCTGTCCATATCGATGTAATTGGTGCCGCCGGGCACGCTTTTGAGCTGCGCCTGGGCGATTTCTGCGGCGCTGGCCTCAGCCGTGGTGATCTCGACCGGCGCCAATTGCAGGCCTTCGGCCTGTACCAGCGAACTGAGGGTCAAGGCGGCAAAAATAAACGGGGGGTGGCGCAGCAGCATTGGGGGCAGATCCTTGGAATTCGGGAACGTGCCAGGCCAAGCCCACCACGCGAACAGTGATGGGAAGGCAGGCACGCCCGTCAGGTCACTCCCATTTAAAAACAGTGGCGAACCCGGTGGCAGGTTCAGCCATCGGGTACCGACAATGCCCGCAACAGATCATCTGCATCCGACCCCGGCGGAAAGCGAAAGCCATACATTTCGTCAGTGGCGAGGATCTCCCCCAGGGTGTCGCGCAACTGGACTTCCGTGGGCGAGTCACGCAATAACTTATGCGCCGGCAGCAATAACTCGGCAGACACGCCCTGGGCCGTCGCGGCGTCGATCACCGCATAAAGGATAAACCGCAAGCGTATTTCGCGATCCGTGGGCCAAACCGTTTTTCGTTTACCCAAGGTAGGGCCTCGTGTTTAAGAAAAATCCGAGGCTATTGCCCGCGGGCAAGCGTTTCAAGCCACAGGAGGCAAGATAGGCCGCTTCCTACAGCGGAAAGGGAAACACCGCACCGATTGGTCGATGCGACAGGCCTTATTGCACCGGCAGGAAATTCATCAGCAACAGGCTTTGTGCGTAATTGAGGCCAATGCGTCGGTAGCGCTCATCGAGGATTTGGGTAAGCAGGTCCAACCGCGCGACGATCTTGCCGAACTCAACGGCAAAACTGAGGTTACTGCCCTCCTCCGATATTTCATTGGAAAACAACAGCAACACGCCATTGGCATCCTGACGCTGGCTGAGCAACCAGGTGGCCTTCTCGATATTGCGCGCGGCATTGCTGACAAACTGCGGGTTGATCGAGTCGGTCACATAAAACTGCGTGCGTCCACCGTGAGCGGTCACCAGCATGCTGCCAATCGCATAGATGAACGCGCCGACGCGGTCGCCGCGAAAGTCAGGGCTCAGGGAATAGCTCAGGGCCGCCAAGTCACGCCGGTCACCCAATGCGGGCAAGGGTTGGCGATTTTCGATGGCCTGGCGAATTTGCCGGGCGGCGGTCACCGCATCCGGGTAGCCCGATTGACGCCACTGGTTGGGGTTGCGCAGGTAGAGCTTGCTCATCAGCAAGTAGAGGCTTTGCAGGTTGTCACGCATCCCTAGGGTGGCCATGCGGTCGACGCTGGTCTGGAAGAATTCATCGGGCTTGCCATCGCTGAACTGCCTGGCGATATCGCGGCCCTGTTGTTGGCTGCAACCTGCGGCACACAGCGTTAATATCGCCGCCAGCAGCAGCGGCCATCGGGAGGTGGAAAAAGTTAACGTTCGATCCATCGGCACCGGGTCTGATTCTGTTGGCCACCCGTGTGAGTCGGGTGGCTGGGACAGGGTAGATCAGCAGAATGGAAAAAAGTGCAGCGGTGCGGGCCAGATAAGCATCGGACTACAGATGCTGATCTGACCCGGCACTTGATTCCCCGGGGTGCTAGAGCACTACCGTCGCAAGCATCCCCAAGGCGCCCAGGCAGAACCCGATCAACGCGCCGCGCCCTGGAGCTTCATGAAACAGCGCCCAGACCACCACAGGCTCCAGCAGCAATAACGACGTGACCGAGACGACCGTGACGATCCAGATATCACCGACAACCACATACCCCAGCCAATAGGCACCCAGCAGGCACAGCCCGGCAAAACACATCAAGACCACAGGAAGTACAAAGGCCTCCCAGGAACCACTGCCGGTCTGGGCCAACTTGGCGGTCACCACCTCACTGTAGATTGCACAAAACTCACCGACCACCATCAACCCTAGAGCAAAAACTCCGAGTAATTCTTTGGACATATCAAAAACTCCTTCGTATTCAGCGCACTGTTTTTCAGCTCCCAGTCGGCAGTGCTGCAGCCGTCGTGAGCGTCGTTGCCTTGATACGAAAGGTTCTTGAAAAGGCCCGAATTACCGAAGTGCTTGTCCATGCTCATGTCCTTCAAAGGGTTGAGACTCAGTGATCCAATACAGCGCGTGCTGATCATAGAGGCATCGTGAAGCCATTCACAATTAAAAACCCGGCGCTGGGCCGGGTTTCATTGATCGGGAGGTCTTCAGGTAGCGGGGTGCTCACTGGCCACGGAATCCGCCGCGTCTACATCCGACATGTCCTCCTCGATCGGGGCCTCGTCATCCGGGGGTAGCGGGATATTGTCCTCATCGCGCCTTGGGTCATGCCCCGTCTCATTATCGGTGTTACGAGTAACCGCTTGCTGGGAAATGTTGCCTGGGGCTTTCTCGTTGATTTCCATGCTGGCTCTCCGTGTATCGCTCGGGATATCCGTGCTTAAGATTGAGAGGCAGCAAACGGATGGAGAGTGCCGGATGTTAGACGAATGGTGGTTCGTCTTTGAAAGGTATGAATGCGACAAACAGCATTTTTTTGATTATCAGCACACCCAAGCCCCAGAAACGCAAAAGCCCCGCTTTCGCGAGGCTTTTGTGTAAATCTTGGCGGGAAACCAGGCCGCCCTGGGCCTGTTTTGGCCCGAAAAGGTGTGCTTTCACGTCGTTCCATTAAGGCTCAAAAGGGCTTGGATACGAACATGAGGTGCTCATGATAATTTTGAGATAATTTCTCAACAACTCACGAAGACCCCTGAAGTCCCACCACAAACGGGGGTACAGACGGGGGTAATAAATGGAAGGTTGGTATGGCGCAGACCCCATCCGCTCTCCTCCGCCATAAAACGTCGAGCTTTTATAAAAATGACAGGGCCCATTCCGATCAGGCGGGGTAGATCACGCTATTTCAGGTACCTCACAGGTAGCAGGCGTCAATTCAACCCAGTTGCCAGCTACGCAACACCCACGCCTGTTGCTACGCTCTTTTTGGTGGGGGTCGACTATATCCACCACGCGACCCCACACGCCAAGGCAACGACAGCGCCTAGCCTGAGCAACCACCCCATCAACGTCCTCCTGCGCATTGGCGCAGCCATAGGTGTCGGCTCGGCAGGCACAATCACTACTGGCACCTCAGGCGGCAACGCTGGGGCCTGAATGGCTGCCGGCAACTGCTCAACCAGTGCTTGCTGGCGTGCCAGACGCTGCATCAACCCACCAAACTGCTGACGTAACGCCTGCAGCGTGACCGGAGGTTCCTGCCTCTGGCTCACCAACAGCCTTGCCAGCCCCTCCAGCTTTTTGTCCATCTGGGCCAACGTGGGTAATGCCGAGCGTGGAATTTCCAGGCTGCGCAACACCCTCTGCCATTGGCCAAATAACCAACCCAGTATGTCCAGGCGTGCAGATACCCTGGGAGGCCACACACCGGTCTCCGCGCGGCACACTGCATCGATCATCATTATGCCTTGGGCCATGCCTTCCAGCCCCCGCATATGGCTGCATGCCAGGGCGTAACACGCGGCGGTTTGCAGGTCGGCGCCATTTTTTTCGAACAGGGCCAGGCTCAATTGCTCCACCTGGGCCCAGTCCACATCCGGACAGGCCGGATGCGTCAACTTGGCCAACTCGTTACGCAGCAAGGCAAACTCGCGCAAACCACTCGGGTCGCCGCCAATACGCACTGGCTTTTCTAATAACGCGGTCATTGCGCTTCCTTCGAGGGTCATGAGTTCGACAGATAGTTTTGCCGCCGCAAGTGGCGCACCAGCACCTTGCCCTCGGGCGCCAGGGTGGCGCCAAAGGTCACCTGCTCACCGGCTTTTAGCTGGACGTCGAGGGCGTATTCCAGATGTCCCGGCAGCGTCTGCGGCAACAGTTCGACATTGACCGCTGCCAGGCGGGGCTCGTACTTGAGCAACGTGTGCATCAGGGTGTTCATCAGCGCGTGCGCCGTGGCGGGCAGGCCTTGCAGGATCTGGCCCATGTCCGGCAAACCGTAATCGGGCAAATGGCTCAGCGACCCCGCTCGGCTGTTGAGGATGCGTTGCAAGTTGTCCAGCACCGACAGGGTTTGCTGGTCCTCTTCGCGTACCCGATGCAGGTCCAGCTCACCGTCGAAGTTCTGCAGCAGGATTTCGTACAGCGAAGGATTGGACTCACCCATGGCCTACTCCCCCAGCGCTGCTTGCAAGGTCAGGCGGTTGTTGCCCAGTTCGATCACTCGCGCGCGGTCCGGGTCCAGCTGTTCACGGGGCAGGGTCAGGCGCCAGGTGTTGCTGCGGGTATCCGGGTTGCGGAACAGCGCCACCACCGTGACGAATTTCGCGTCCTTGTGCAGGGGCATGTTCAGTTGTGCGCCCTCCCCGGGCTTGACCACCTGGGCGCGCTGGTCCAGCAGGTCGGCACGCAGCAGCTCATCGGCATCGCCCAGCACACGTTCATAGGTCGCCTTGTTGATCAGCGTGTCGTCGCGCAATTGATACACCCGCACCAGGGTCGGCACCGAGAGGCCGCTCATATCGGTGACGTCGGTGTTCATCGCCGCCCGGCCGGTAAAGTCCAGGTGCAGGGTGGTCACTTGTTTGTAGAAAATCGACTGGGTGGTGGACACGGTGGCGTCAGTGACCTTCTGGGTCAGCCCACAGCCGCCCAGCAGTGCCCCGAGCACCGCCACTGTTACTGCATTAAAAACGGTACGCGACATGCTGTGCCTCTCTGAACTGGGGGTTACTGTGCAGGCCCTGATAGCGGCCCAGATTGATGGTGATGGTGTCATCGGCGCCGACCTGCCAGGCCGTGCCACCCAGGCCCAGCACGCCGGTCATGCCCAGCAGCACCGGTGGGCCGCCGAGCACAGGCGTGGGCAGGCTGCGCACCGGCAGCGACAGCTGCAATTTCGCGGTGCAGCGCCAGCCCAGGTACACCCGCAACAGCACCAGCAGGTCCGTGTGCAACTGACCGCCCGGCAACCAGCCGTGGGCTTCGTTCAAATCTTCGGTGAACAGTGCCAGGTGCAATTGGCTGTTGGCATCCACGCCCGCGCTGCCCAGCGGCGTGCCTTGGGACAAGCCCACCGGGCGGTTGGCGCAGAGGCTGGCCGGCTGCGCCAACGGGATTTTGCGCGGCCAGTGCGCTGTCACCCTGGGTTGGGTGTTGGGTGCCAGCAGCTTGACCAACGCGGTAATGCCTTCGGCGTTGCGCGTCGGCAGGCGCATCACGCCCAGCAGCGCCAAAAAGCGCGAGATCGGCGTGGCTACCTGTTGCGCCGTACCGGGGATACCCAGGCCCACCAGCCCCAGCAGGCATTGCGAAGTGGCGTCGCGGCCACCGCTTTCAAACGCCGCCGGGTAGGAGTACTTGCGCCAGATGCGGTAGAACTGGGTAAAAATCCGGTGGTTGAAGATATCCAGGAACGCCTCCAGGGCTTCATGGCCTTCGCGGCGCTGCGCGATGTCATCCAGGAAGCTGGTGGGCATCGGCGAATCGACACCGTACAGCCCCAGCAAGCGCGTGCGCACCGTGGCCGGACGTTCGGGGTGATCTTCATCGGTTTCAATGGCGCGCAGCTCACCGGCGGGGAATCCCATGCCGGGGTCGGGACGAAAGCGCACCGGGTCATCCGCCGGGTGGGCGGAGCTGCCCAACAAGGGGTGACCGGGCAGCGCCTGTTCCAGCAACTGGCAGAACCGGTACAGGTTGGCCTCCGCGACCCGCCCGCCCAGTGCGTCCAGCAAACCGGCGGCTTTCAGCCGGGAATACGCTGACTGTGGTTCTCGTTCCATCGCAGGCACTTTCCAGTAGGTTGCAGGATCAGCGTGAGCTGGTTGAATAAATGAATGTCGGCATACAGGCCGAAGAAGCGATGGAGCATTTCGCCGAACAGGCTGATATCGCCCTCCCCCGAAAACCCGTTGGCGTCCAGGGTGACTTCGATGTCTACGCCGCGCAGTAAAAAGCCCTTTTCAAAACGCTGAACCAGATGGTGGCGAACATCGACAATCGCCTCCAGGCGGCGACGGTTCAGCTCGCTGCCGGTCCAGTCGTACAGCGCCAACGTGCCGCGCAATACCTCAGCGCTGTCGAGCATCGGCAGGAAATTGGAGCCCAGGTGGCTGAGTACCCGCCAATGGAAACGATCGCGGTTGGGCGGGTACTGCGGCAGGCTCGGCGCGCACAGGTTGCGCACCCGCAGACCGGCCTGGGTCGACTGCACGGCGGTGTCGAGCAAGGTGCTTTGCAATGCCTTGCGCGGCAACAGGCCGTTGGTGCCGGTCAGGCGCAGGGACAGGCTTTCGGTGGTGTTCAAACGGTCCGCGTCGAAGCCCTCGCCGCCCAGGATCAGCCAGGTGTCGTGCAGGCCCTTGGCCGAGCGTTTCAAGCGGGTGTGGAAGTAGCGCTCCGGCGCGTCGTCGCGCAGCATGCCGCCCTTGTGGCGGAAGCTGGTGAACGGCACATAGTCGTGGCGCTCGGCGTTTTTCGACGAGGTGACCCGGTCGACCGAGTAGATCTCCGTGTGGCCGTCCTGCAAGCGCATCGGCCGCAGCAGGTAATCGGTCTGCAACGGCGCCAGGCTCAAGGGGTCGGCCTCCAGCGGGAACAGGTTGATCACCGGCACCGCATGCAGGCGAATGTGCTCGTGGTTGAGGCTGAACTCGTGGGGCCAGGCCTCGCGCAGTACCACGTCCAGTTCGAACCATGGCGTGCCGGCAGCCAACGCCAGGCGCTCCAGCCCGCACAGGGTCACGAACATGAACTTCTCGCGGAAGGTGAAATATTCCAGCAGCAACTGGTAACCGCTGAAAGCGCTGTCGCCCTTGGGCCACAGGCGGTCTTCATCGGCAAAGCCCTTGGGCGCAAAATGCGCCTGCAGCGCCTGGCGCTCGGTTTGCCCTGGCAGGCGCGCATACACCGCTTGGGTGTTCAGGGTCAGCGCCTGGTGCAGGGCGCTGGCTAACGCCGCATCGGCATTGAGGTACAGCGGCAGGCGGCTAAGGTCGATCTCGCCCCAGTCGGTCAAGGCGCCGCAGGCAAAGCGCAGGCGCAATACCGAACGGCCGTCCGGCTCGTAAGCCAGGCGCACCTGCTCCAGCGCCAAAGGTTGCAGGGTCAGCGCCTGGGTGGTGGTGTAGCAGCAGCGCGTGCCTTGCGGGCCGATGGGTTGGGACAGCACCTCGAAGCCCTTCACGATTGGCTCGCTGTGCTTCATTTGCTTGAGGTCTGGCGCCAGCTCGATGACCGACAGCGACGGAATGGTGCGCAAGTAATGCGGCCACAACAGGCTGACCAGCCCCTCGGTCAGCTCCGGCAAGTCATCGTCGAGCTTTTCGCGCAGGCGCCCCATCAGGAACGCGAAGCCCTCGAACAGGCGCTCTACGTAAGGGTCCTGGGCCCCGGGTTTATCCAGGTTGAGTTGCGCCGCCCGGTCGGGGAACGCCTGCGCGAACTCCTTGCCGGCTTCGCGCAGGTAGCGCATCTCGGCGTCAAAGTAACGCAGCGTCAAATTATCCATGCTCACACATACACTCCCGCTCAATAAGGGTTAGCCGCACAGCACGGCGGCGCGTACCGGGTCGATCGTCACCAGCGCCGCCAGCAAGGCTTCTGTGCGCCGGGCCAGGCCGGGTTTGTCGGCATCGTTGCGTTGCGCTTTCAAGCGCAGCAGCTTGAGCAGACGCGCCTTGACCTCAAAATTCAGCTCCGGCTCCCACGCCGCCAGGCCATGCTGTTGCGCCGTAACATCCAGTTCGCCCAGCAGGTGCATCGCCAGCTCGCTCTTGCCGTATTGCTCGGCAACCCGTGCCATCAACAACCGCAACAGCCAGCGTTGGCGCCCGCTCTGCGCACCTGGGCGCGCCGCCAGCCAGGCCAGCGCCGCCTCGACCCCGTCGCTGTCGGCCTGTGCCACTGCTTCGCTTTCCAACGAGAGAATGTCGGCGTCGGCGGAGGTCAGCACCGCCCTGGGCGCGGGCAGCCATTGTTGCGGGCGGTTGCCGCTGACGTGCTGGGTGATCCAGTCACGGGTGGTTTCGTCGGCGAAGGGAGTGCCGTCGCTCCAGTGCAGCAACTCCAGGCCCGGCAAACGCTCAAGGAACATGCCCAGGTCACGCTTGACGATGTCCGCCCAACTGTCCTGCGGCGCCGGTTGCTTGCTCAGCGCCTGGTAGAGATACCACTGCAAATCCAGCCAGAAATGGTTCACGCCTTCGGCGTACATGCGCTCGATCTGGTCAAGCAATTCCGACCAGCCCTGTTGCAGGTACAGGCGCTTGAGCTGCGCGCGATAATCGCCACGCGGCGGTGCCAGGCGCGTGGTACTACTGGCCTCCTCTGGCGGTGTCTGATGCACAGTGTCCCAGCGCAGGCTTTTCATCAGTCGGTGCGCCGCCAGCCAGCCCTGGGGCTGCTCGCGCAGATAAACGGCCAGCGCCCGGCCGTTGTCCAGCAGGTCGCGACCGGACTTGATCGCCGTGACACTCGGCGCCGTCGCATGCGCGTTGGCCTCATGGCTGGCACTGTGTTGCGGCACCAACGCATCCACCCCGCCAGACTGCGCCAGGCGCGCCGACAACGCGTCATACAACGCGCCCAGGGCCGGGCGCTGATCCACTGGCCACGCCTGCAACCCCTGCTCCAGCCAGGCCAGCGCCGCCACCGTACGCTCGGCCTCGCCGCGCACCACCTCCGGGTACAGCGACAGGCTGTCCAACACCTTGCCGCTGGCCAGCCATTCCAGCGCCATCTTGCGGGTGTTGGGCCGCGTCGGCAGCACCTCGGCGGCATAGCGCTCGACCAACGCTGCCAACAAAGTCAGACCATCGGCCAACCCGGCCTCACCGTCTTTTTGCAGGCGCGCCCACAGGTAATAGGTAGCCACGCGCAAATCCTTGCAGGTGTGCTCCAGCAGTTTCTGCGCCCACTGCACCACCTGCTCTGCATCGGCGCCGGAGAGCTTGTTGACCTCTTCGCGCATACGCTGAAAGTCGTCGTCATAACCGGGGTCGTGGCCGGCGGGCGCGTCGCTGCTGATCGGTTGCAACCACGCCTGCCAGGGCCCGGCCTGCTGACGGGCCAGGGCTACGGCGTCACGTTCGCCCAGGCATTGGGTGACTAGGGTGTGCAGGCTCATTCAAGGTTCCCGTTGTGTGCTGTAGCCGTGGTGCCCTCAGCCAGAAAAATCTGCTGCGGCAAGGTGAAGTTGCGCAGCGCCAGCAACGCCAGCGGCCCGGTGCTCATTTCGGTGCGCAGGTTCCAAGTGAGGTCCAGGCCATCCGGGGCCTTGAGCACCATGCGAAAGCGGCTGTCGCCGTCGTCCAGCGGTGTGAGCGTGGCCTT
>NZ_QODJ01000072.1:0-27001 GCF_009935965.1 Pseudomonas sp. L13 | reverse complement strand
GCCGCCGTCAGGGCGGAACCCTAAGTGGCCGTTACCTAAATAACGGATATGTACCCGGTCCAGCTGTGTTGACTGCCGGGCCGCCTTCGCGAGCAAGCCCGCTCCCACAGTTGGATTGTGGGGTGTCAGGTAGATAGGCGTCGGCTGACAGGCCGCCATCGCAGGCAAGCCAGCTCCCACATTTGGATCGCGGTGCGTCAACTAGATCAGCGTCGCCTGTCAGCCCGTCACGGGAGCAAGCTCCCTCGCCACAGGTCCAGCGTTGCCCATAGCGGTAAGTACCGCCACGCAATAGAAATTACTGATTGAATCCACCTGCACGCCTCTAGTAAGCTCCCCCCATCATTTGGAGAGCCCCATGTTGCCACTCACCCACACTCAGGTTTGCCCTGCTGCCAGCGCCTTGCGCTCGGTGTCGGCTACCCGTGTGAACGGTTCGAGCGCACTGGCCGGCTTTTATTTTGGGTATTGGTTTAGCCACTGGCGCGCCTGATACCTGAAATCGGCGCCCACTACTCAAGGGGTCGCCTACCAGAGAAATCTAAACCCCCGGTCGGCTCCCCGACCGGGGGTTTTGTTTTTTTAGCGCCTGACAACCTGTTTGCTCACGATCACTTAAAGGAATCACACCATGAACTTCACCACCTATTACCGCTACGACACTTGCACTGCATGGCGATTTAGCCAGCTCCGTTCGGGACAGCCTGCCGCCTCCGACCGGTCACCCCGTGGTGGCAAGCCAACACACGTAGCCGATACGGCCAATTGTCGAACACCCCAGTAGGCCAAGCGTGCGGGAATCGCCCGCCGCTTGCCCAGGAAACCTTGAATATGAACTCCTCCGTCGCCGCTTTGCCCGTTTCTACCCTCAACAGTGCCAATGAAGCCCTGACCCAGCGTTTGCCCAGCGCTCTTGAGCTCAAGCATCAACTTCCGCTCAGCCCGTTCCTCAACGAACAAGTCCACGCCCATCGCCAAGCCGTGCGCGCCATCCTCAATGGCGAAGATTCACGCTTGCTGGTGATTGTGGGGCCGTGCTCGATCCACGACCCGGAATCGGCCATGGAATACGCGCGCAATCTGAAGAAGCTCGCGCTTGAAGTCAGCGACCAGATGCTGCTGGTGATCCGTGCCTACGTCGAGAAACCGCGCACCACGGTGGGTTGGAAAGGCCTGGCCTACGACCCGCACTTGGACGGCAGCGATGACATGGCCGCCGGCCTGACCCTGTCCCGCGAGCTGATGCGTGAAATGCTGCGCCTGGGCCTGCCGGTCGCCACCGAGTTGCTGCAGCCCATGGCCGCCGGCTACTTCGATGACTTGCTCACGTGGGTCGCCATTGGCGCACGTACCACCGAATCGCAGATTCACCGCGAAATGGCCAGCGGCCTGGGCATGCCCGTAGGCTTCAAGAACGGCACCGACGGTGGCGTCGCCATTGCCTGCGATGCGATGCGTTCAGCGTCGCACCCGCATCGTCATTTCGGCGTCGACAGCCAGGGCCACCCTGCGATCATCCAGACGCCCGGCAACCCCGACACCCACCTGGTGCTGCGCGGCGGCCACCGTGGGCCGAACTACGATGCGCAGAGCGTGGCCGACGTAAAGCATGACCTGGCCAAGTCCAAAGTGGCGGCGCGGATCATGGTCGATTGCAGCCATGCCAACAGCGGCAAGAACCCGCTGCGCCAACCGGCGGTATTCAATGACGTGCTGGAGCAGCGCCTGCAAGGTGATACCTCGCTGGTGGGTATGATGCTTGAGAGTCACCTGTTCGAAGGCTGCCAGCCGCTGAGCGCGTCGATGAAATACGGCGTGTCGGTGACCGATGGTTGCCTGGGTTGGGACGGGACCGAGCAGTTGTTACGCAGTGCCGCCGAGCGGTTGCGGGAGCACGGCAAAGCCGACTGATCGGTGAGAATCAACATCTGGAGGGAGCTTGCTCCCTCGCCACAGGCCCAGTGAGGTTATGCCGGGGCCACCGGCATGCGGGACAACTCCCGCAGCCACGGCAACACCCGCAGGCCGTGGGCAGTCTCGCAGGGGTCGACGATGTCCATGAAGTGTTCGAGGTTGACGTGGTCCGGCACGCTCGGCAGGCGCACCCGCACGGCTGGTGTTATTCCGCAAGGTGCGCCCAGGTTCAGATGCTCGTAGACCAGCACATGACGCACCTGGGGCTGAGGTTCATAGGCTTGGGCCATCAGCCCGGCATTGATTATCAGCACATCGAAGGGTTCGGCAGGAATGGCGGTAAGAATCCGCACCTCTTCGAACGTTTGCACCGGCACGATCCGGTAATAACCCAACTGGTTGAGCATTTTCTCGATGTACAGGCGTTGCAGATGCTGTTCATCGGCAATCAGGATGGTCAGTGCTTTGTTCGGCATGGCAAACCCCTGGGCAGGCAGTGCTCGACAGTGAGCCTCGCCCATTTTCCAGACATATGCCGACGACAAAATCAGGCATGTTCCCGGTTCGCGTAAGAGTTTTCCCAAATTTCCCGAATGGCGATCAACCACAGTCAGGGCTGATTGCAATAAGCGCTCAAGCCGTGATGCAAAACATCGATCGCTTCACCCACGCCCTCAACCGCTGGCCCCAATGCCTGACGGTCGCGCTGTTCACACACCACCTCCAATGCTTCACACCTATCGATCAATGAGCTTGCCTTGACCATCCGCGCGCCGCCCTTGGCACGGTGAGCCAGGTCGTGCAGCTTGGCAAAATCTGCCTGGCTGGCCAGACGTGGCAGCAAGGCACGGTCTGCCTCCAGGCTTTCGAGCAGCGGCGCCAGCAACTCGACAAGCGCAGCGTGATCATCGCCGGTCAGCGCGACCAATGTGCTCAAGTCAAATGTCGCCACGGGCTGCGGGCCCGCGTCGGCCACACGCGAGGCCAGCGCCGACCGCAAGTCGTCAAGCCCGGTTGGCTTGAACAGGCAGCCATCCATGCCCGCCTGCCGGCAGCGCTCGGCCTCCTCCGGCTGGGCGTTGGCGGTGAACCCCAGCAACAGGCAGGGTTCCAGACCCTGTTCACGCTCTTGCGCGCGAATCTCCTGTGCCAGCTGATAGCCGTTCTTGAACGGCATGTTGCAATCGGTAATGACGCCGTCGAACTGCCCCGCTCGCCACTGTTCAAGCCCTTGAACACCGTCTTCGGCCGTGACGATATGGTGGCCCAGAAAGCTCAACTGTCGAGCCAGCAGCAAGCGGTTGGCCGGGTAGTCGTCCACCACCAGAATCTTCAGCGCACGGCCCTCAGGCGCCGCCTCTTGCGCAGGCTCAACCGGGGCCGGCAACGTGGCGGTCATGGCCAGGGTCAACGTCACGTCCACCCGAGTCCCGTGCCCCAACACGCTACTCAAGTGCAACTGGCCGCCCATCATTTCACACAAGCTGCGGCTGATCACCAACCCCAGCCCAGACCCGCTACGTGCCGACTGCTGGTTATTGCTGCCTTGGATAAACACACTGAACAACCGCTGCTGATCGGCGATGCTGATTCCGATGCCGGTGTCTTGCACCCATAACTGGACGCCCAAGCGATCGTCCTCGACCTTAGCCCGCGCAACCAGACTGACCTGCCCATGAGAAGTGAACTTGATGGCATTGCTCAAAAGGTTCGATACCACCTGCTTGAATCGCAGCGGGTCGACCAGCACCGCCCGGTCAATCAACGGGTCCAGCTCAACCTGCAGCGCCAGCCCCTTGGCGCGGGCCAGCCCCTCGAACACGCGTGCGACCGACGCCAACAGCTCATGCAGGTTGGCGGGTTCCAGGGTCAACGACAAGTGCCCCGACTCGATGCGCGCGATATCGAGAATATCGCCGATCAACTCCAGCATGCCCCGTGAAGCCACCGAGGCCACCTCCAGGGCGTCGCGGTCGACCCGCCCCTGCTCGGCATTTTTCAACGCCAGCTCGATCATGCCGATCACGGCGTTCATGGGCGTGCGGATCTCGTGGCTCATGGTCGCCAGGAAGGTCGTCTTGGCCCGATTGGCGGCGTCGGCATCGTCCTTGGCTTCCTGTAGCTGGCCGAGCAACCGGTGCCGCTCGCTCACGTCGACCCAACCGGCAATCATGCCCACCACCTTGTCGTCGCCGTCGCGGTACGGCAGCATCCACTGGTAGATGGTCAGCACATCGCCATTGGGCACCTTGAGTATTCGATCATGAATCTGCGGCTCGCCCCCCGCCATCAAGCGCAGGTAATCCTCATGAAACGACTGGGCCTGTGGCGGGTTTTCGACGTCGGTTTCCACCACCGTCCTGCCGATCACGTCTTCAAGCTTGTAGCCAAACACGTCGAGGTAGGCGTTATTGCAGGCCATCAGCCGCCCTTGGCGATCACGCACGTAAATCGGGTGCGGCGTGCCATCGATCAATACGCTCATGAACCGCATCTGATCGCTCAGCGCCCGCTCGGCCTGTAGCCGCTTACGAATCAAGGTGCGCAGGTAAATGGCCCAGCCCAGCGTGACGGCCAACAACAGCGCCGCCAACCCGAAGCCCTGAAGAATCACGTTGCGATAACGCAACCAGTAACTGTCCTCGATGATGACCTCGCTGCGCCACTGGCCAATCAATTCGTCCATTTCCTGCGGGGTGATACTCAGCAGCGCCTTGTCGAGGATCGAATACAACTCCAATTGACTGCGGTTGACCCCAAAGGTCACGCGTGCAGGCTCAGTGCCGACCGTACTGGTGACACGCAAGCGGTCGCGGTAATACCGGCTGATCAAATAGCGCGCGCTGATCAACGAGTTGACCGCGCCGTCAGCGTCACCGTTGGCCACCAGCGCCATGGCTTGCTGGGGGTTCTCCACATCGACAAACATCACGCCTGGAAAATTCTGCGCTATCTCATCGTGCAGGCCATTGCCGACCACCATGGCCAAGCGTTTGCCAACCATCTCCTCCAACGTGAGCGGGCTGTGTGGACTGTCACGGGTTACCAGCACAAAGGGGTTGGTCAGGTAGGGCCGGGTAAAGCGTACTTTATCTGCCCGCTCCACACTGGGGGTGATAACCGCCAGCATGTCCGCCGTCCCCGCACTGACGATGTTGACCTGGCGCGGCAACGAACTGCCTGGCACCACATCGAACTTCAAGCCGGTGCGCAAGCTGATGCGCGATAACACCTCGGCACTCAACCCTTCGAATTGACCTCGACCACCAATAAAAGATAACGGTAGGAAGTCATTGAGCACCGCGACCCTGACCCGTGGGTTTTTCTGCACCCAGCGTTGTTCACTGGCGCTCAAGTGCAGCCGGTCAACGCCGATTATGCCCAGGTTACCTCCGCTCCAGCGGCGCAGGATTTCCATCTGCTCGCTCGCGGGAATCGCCTCCAGCGCGGCATTGAGGATGGGCAGTAAGCGCGCATTTTCGCGGGTGACAGCAAACGCAAACGGGTTGACTTCCAGGCCGGAAAAATCCGCCATGCGTACATTATTGAGGTGGTTGCGATTGATCAGGTAATTGCTGCTGATGGCATCCCCCAGGTAGACATCGGCGCGACCAAACGCCACGGCGCCAATGGCTTCGAACGTCGAGGCAAACAGTTCCAACTGGGCTTTGGGGTAGAACGCCCGTACGGCGTCGGGCTGCATGTAGTGATAGAGCATTGCCACGCGCTGGCCGGCCAGGTCGTCACTCAATACCTGGCTGTCACCGCTGCGGGTCACCAGAGTCGGTTGGTCGTTAGCATAAGAGCGAGACAGCAGCAGTTGCGGGTCGGCCGCTTCATAGCCATTGGCGGAGCCGAGGAAATCCACCGCCCCCTGCTTCAGCGCCTCGACCACCTCATCGCGGGTGTCGTAACGCCGAACCTCGATGGAGATATGCAGGGCCTGGCCGACCAATGCGGCAAAATCAGCCGTGATACCTTCGAGTTCGTCGTTATTATTGGTCAAGTCAAAAGGTGCGTAATCGGGCGCCGAAACGCCCATCAGCAATGAGCGTCGCTCACGCAGCCAACGCCAATCGGCCTCGTCCAGCGCCACTTGCGGGGTTTCGATATGAGAGTGCCCCAACAGCCGCAAAGCGTGAGGCTCTTCAAGGGCCACCGCGATCAGAGGTAACAGGCTCATCCAAAGGATCGTGACGAACCTGATAAACGCGGTGGTGATCATTTCAGTTCAGATCAGATGGTTGCGCTGGGCAAACTTGGATAAGTGCACTACCGAGGACATGCGCAACTTCTCCTTGAGTCGAGTCTTGTAGGTACTGATGGTCTTGTGGCTCAGCAGCATTTGCTCGGCGATTTCCTTGTTGCCCAACCCTAGGGCGAGCATCTGCAGTACGGTGAGTTCGCGGTCAGACAAACATTCGATCATCTGCCGTTCTGTTTCTTGCAAATCGTCGCGCCGCACCGAACTGGTCGGCAAACTGGGGAAGCAGCTGTAGCCCGACATGATCGCCTTGATAGCCTTTTGCAGCTCATCCAGTTCGCCGGTCTTGGCGACGAACCCCATGGCGCCGGCGCGCATGCAGCGGGTGGAAAAGAACACCGCCAGGTAGGAAGTCAGCACTAGAATCTTGCACGGCAAGCCCAGCGCCTTGATGCGGCTGATGACCTCCAAACCGCCCAACTTGGGCATCGCCAGGTCGAGGATAATCAGCTCGGGACGTTGCTCCCTCGCCAATTGCATGGCATCTGCGCCATCCCCTGCCTGAAAAATTTCAACAAAACCCTCCAATTGCAGGAGGTGTTTGACCGTCGCCCGGATAAACGGATGGTCATCCACAATTAATGCTTTGCTCATAAAACTTCCCTATGTGGACAAAATACCCTTACACATCACACCGGACCTGGGTACCTGTGAGAAATGACAGTTCCGACGAGCGGCACTGCTTTCTCAGGACGGTAACCAGGCGGTGTCTGGCCCCTTCAATTAACTCAGCATAACTACGGACGCCGGACCTCAACGACCCAACAGCCGCAAGTGCCTAACCTTAGCAACGCAAAGATGTTTCAACTGAAGGGATAATCCGGACTAGATGTAGGATTTTTCCACAAGCAAGCTTAGCCAATCCTGGCTAACCCATAGGGGTCAGTCGGTGGTACTCGGACTCCAGAATGCCTGTACCACCAAGGTTGATGTTGAGAGGCGCACCACCAGTGCGTCCAGCTCGTCGCCATCTACCGACGTGGCGGCCAGGATGGCCTCGATCTCCACTTCGTCGCTGCCGAATGGCCGCACATCGACATCGCTGGCCGGGTAGTTGCAACGTGCCAGCTCGGCTTCGAGCAACGCCATCACCGCCTGCTGCTGACTGCGGCGCGCAATGACGTAAAGAATGTTGGTGACCTCTGCCGACACCACGTCCAAGGGTTGGCGGTTGATGTTATTGACGATCGGCCGCAGCAAGGTGTTGGCCGCCAGCACAAACAGCGTACCCAGCAAGGCCTCGAGGATCAGGTCGGCGCCAGCGCAGGCGCCCACCGCCGCCGAAGCCCAGAGGGTGGCGGCCGTGTTAAGACCGCGCACATTGCCTTCTTCGCGCATGATCACACCCGCCCCCAGGAAGCCGATGCCCGAGACCACGTAAGCGACCACACGCACCGCGCCTTCCGCACCGCCCAGGCGGTTAGCCATGTCGACAAAGATAGCCGCGCCTACCGCCACCAGCACATTGGTACGTAAGCCAGCGGTGCGCTGGCGATACTGACGTTCGAACCCGATCAGGCCACCGAGAATAAAAGCAGCACTGAGGCTGACCACGGTGTCGACCAGGGAGTTGAGGTTAATGTTGTTGATTGCCTGCATAAAAAAATCTCCATGAATGCAGATGCACATTGAAACAATGCCGGTCCCTGTAGGAGCGAGCTTGCTCGCGAAAAACGTCAACGATGACGCGTGCTTGCTGAAGGAACGCGGCGCCTGCGAGTTTTTCGCGAGCAAGCTCGCTCCTACAGAACCTTGACTGACGAGCATTACAGTAAGCCCGGCTCCCACAGGGTTTCGCGATGTTGTATTACTGCCAACCAAACCTGCGGATGTAGTAGCCTTTCACCGCTTGGGTCAGCCCCATGTACGCCAGCAAAATCACCGGCAGGAACACGAAGTACAGCGACGGCAGCGCCTGCAATTTGAAGTAATGCGCCAACGGCCCCATCGGCAGGAAAATCCCCACGGCCATGATCACGCCGGTCATCAACATCAACGGCAGCGCTGCACGGCTTTGCAGAAACGGGATTTTCGGGGTACGGATCATGTGCACGATCAGGGTCTGGGTCAGCAGCCCCACCACAAACCAGCCGGACTGGAACAGCGTCTGGTGGTCTGGCGTGTTGGCATCGAACACATACCACATGAGTGCGAACGTGGTGATGTCGAAGATCGAACTGATCGGCCCGAAAAACAGCATGAAGCGCCCCACCTCGCCTGGCTGCCAGCGTTGCGGCGTGGCAAGCATCTCGTCGTCGACGTTGTCGAACGGAATCGCGATCTGTGAGATGTCATACAGCAGGTTTTGCACCAGCAGGTGCATCGGCAGCATCGGCAAAAACGGGATAAAGGCACTGGCCACCAACACCGAGAACACGTTGCCGAAGTTGGAACTGGCGGTCATCTTGATGTACTTGAGCATGTTGGCAAAGGTGCGCCGGCCTTCCAGCACGCCCTCCTCCAGGATCATCAGGCTCTTCTCCAGCAGGATGATGTCGGCCGCTTCCTTGGCGATGTCCACCGCGCTGTCCACCGAGATACCGATATCCGCCGTGCGCAACGCCGGGGCATCGTTGATGCCATCGCCCATAAAGCCCACCACATGCCCGTTGGCCTTGAGCAGACGCACGATGCGTTCCTTGTGGCTGGGGGTGAGCTTGGCGAACACATTGGTAGTTTCCACGGCCAGGGCCAGCTCGGCATCGCTCATGGCCTCGATGTCGTTGCCCATCAGCAAGCCTTGTTGTTCCAGGCCCACTTCGCGGCAGATCTTCGCCGTGACCAGTTCGTTGTCGCCGGTCAGTACTTTCACCGCCACGCCGTGAGCCTTCAGGGCCTTGAGAGCCGGTGCGGTGCTTTCCTTGGGCGGGTCGAGAAACGCCACGTAGCCGATCAGCGTCAGGTTGTTCTCATCAGCCAGGGTGTAGGTGTCTCGTCCTGCCTGCATCGGCTGCGCCGCGACCGCCACCACCCGCAGCCCTTCTTCGTTAAAGGCTGCCGTCACCTGGCGAATGCGCGCCAGCAGTTCGTCGGTCAACACTTCATCGACGTCGCCATGGCGCACGCGGTTGCATACCGACAAAATTTCCTCCACCGCCCCCTTGCAGATCAACAGGTGCGGTTGGTGCTGCTCGGCCACCACCACCGACATGCGGCGGCGGTTGAAGTCGAAGGGAATCTCGTCAACCTTGTGGAACGCGGTGCCGACTTTCAGCTCGCGATGGATGTCCACATGCTCAAGCACGGCCACATCCAACAGGTTTTTCAAGCCGGTCTGGTAGTAGCTGTTGAGGTAGGCCATTTCCAGCACGTCGTCCGACTCCTGGCCCCACACGTCCACATGGCGCGCCAGGAAGATCTTGTCCTGTGTGAGCGTGCCGGTCTTGTCGGTGCACAGCACGTCCATGGCGCCGAAGTTCTGGATAGCGTCCAGGCGCTTGACGATCACCTTCTTGCGCGACAGAAACACCGCGCCCTTGGCCAGGGTTGAGGTGACGATCATGGGCAGCATTTCCGGGGTCAGGCCCACCGCAATCGACAGCGCAAACAGCAACGCCTCGGTCCAGTCGCCTTTGGTGAAGCCGTTGATGAACAGCACCAGCGGCGCCATCACGAACATAAAGCGAATCAGCAACCAACTGACCTTGTTGACCCCCTGCTGGAACGAGGTGGTCGCACGGTCCGTTGCCGTGACGCGTTGCGCCAAGGCACCAAAGTACGTGCTGTTGCCGGTGGCCAGGACCACCGCCGTGGCGGCGCCGGACACCACGTTGGTGCCCATGAACAGAATATTCTCCAGCTCCAGCGGGTTGCGCGTATGGGCGTCCTGCTGGTGGGCGAACTTCTCCACCGGCATGGATTCACCGGTCATCGCCGCCTGGCTGACAAACAAGTCCTTGGCGCTGAGCACGCGGCAGTCCGCGGGGATCATGTCGCCGGCCGACAACACAATCAGATCGCCTGGCACCAGTTGCTTGATCGGCAGTTCAATGCGCTTGGCAGCATCGCGGCGCAGCACCGTCGCGGTATTGCTCACCATGGCCTTCAAGGCATCGGCAGCCTTGTTGGACTTAGCCTCCTGCCAGAAGCGCAACAGGGTCGAGAGCACCACCATGGAGAAAATCACCGTGGCGGCCTTCATGTCTTCGGTCAGCCAGGAGATCACCGCCAACAGGGTCAGCAGCAGGTTGAAAGGGTTCTTGTAGCAATGCCACAGGTGCACCCACCACGGCAGCGGCTGCTCGTGCTCGACTTCATTGAGGCCGTATTGCACGCGCAGGGCGTCGGCCTCCTGAGTGTTCAGGCCCTCGGCGTGGCTGCCCAGTACACCCAGCAATTGCACGGTGCTGCGGTTGGCAGAAGCCACCAGTGTCTGCGCCAGGCTGGGCGGTACTTCGCGGCTGACGCTGGCGTCGGTCACGGTCTCGAGCATCGCCAGGCGGCGAAAATGCCGGGCGATATGCCGGGTCCGCAGGAAACCGGCGAAGAACTCTTTGAGCAAAGTGAGGTTCATGGTGTAACTCCTGCGCGAGGAAAAACCGTCGTGCAGGTACTGCCCGTCCACACCGCGCCCGTCGCACAGGCACAGCCGAACCTGGCCCGCCCGCCGTAACAGGCAGGCGCGTCCGTAGCATCCAGGCGTTACCCAGGTGCTGGTCAGCGTCGATGAGAGGGAATCAGGCAGGTGCCAGGACTGGCCAATGCCGGGATGCCGCTTCTCGCTTTGTGAGGCGAGACAACGGCATCTGGAAAATGCGCGTTACCTTGCCAAGAGGCCGGTTACCGAAACCGGCCGACGACTGTCACTCGAACAAGTACCCACTGAGGGTCTCCGCTATTGATGAAAACGCGCGAAGCTTACGCCCCGATGTTGCCAGAGTAAACCGTAGGAAAGTGCCTGCATGGCGAATAAGAAAATTCTTCAGGATGGGTTCAGGTAATCACTGTAGGAGCGAGCTTGCTCGCGAAAAACGCCAACGATAACGCGTGCTTGCTGAATGAACGCGGCGCCTGCGAGTTCTTCGCGAGCAAGCTCGCTCCTACAGAGGCGGTGTGCTGTTTTCACTCATGCGCCTGCCTGCTGTCGGTCGGCGCTTGAACACGATCCTCGAGACTGTAATCGCGCACTACCTGGGCAATGCGCAGGTGGTAGTCAGCGAAAACCTGCCGACGGCCTGTTGATTGAGCGGCTCGATGTAGCTCAAGGCTGCGCCACTGCTGGATGGCTTCCTCGTCACGCCAGAATGATAGGGAGAGCAGCTTTGCAGGTTCACTCAGGCTCTGGAAACGCTCAACTGAGATGAAGCCATCGATTTGAGCGAGCAAGGGCGTGAGTTCGGCAGCGAGGTCGAGATAACGCTGGTAGTGGTCCTTGTGTGGCCAGGCTTCAAAAATAACAGCGATCATTGTTGAGTCTCCTCATCACGGTAGAACCGCGGGATGCGGCCATTCAGGGAAGGCCAATAACCCCAGCGATAAGCACGGGCAGATAAGTCTGGCCGTCGATGCAAGAATGCCGAAATCACCTCTGAGGCAATAGCCAACGCCAAGGGCTGGCCTGGGCATTGATGCCTGCCTGCGCCGAAGCTGAAGGTTCGTCGTTGAGTTCGTTTGGGCAGGAAACTGTCGGGGTCTGGGTTGGCGCAGGGATCTCGGTTGGCAGCAGCAAGCAAGAGTAAAACGGTATCGCCCGCCTCTAGAACGCTGCCGCCAATCGTGCAGCGCTGTGCAACGAAGCGTCGCGTGTTTTGTACCGGTGAGTCATGGCGCGCCACCTCTGCCACCCACTCAGCGACGCGCATGGGCGTGGCGTGCATGCCGTCAAACAGGCCAGGGTGTCGTTGGAACGCTATGAGGGCGTTGCCGATCAGGCCGGCAGTGGCTTCGTAGGTCTGTGACAACAACCCGATCAGATTCGCTATCAACGCCTCATCGTCTTTCCAGGCTGAGGCTTGGTATTCGCCATAAAGACGGTTCAACACGCCACTACCCTTATCATCGTTGCTCAGCAGCACCTGGAACATTTGCCTCAGCCGAGCTGCCCCACAATGGGCTTCACTGAGTTGAGCTTCGTCGCTCAATGGCGATAGACAGGCGACAAAATCCCGTGTCAGTTGCGCGACTTCCTGCAACTGGCTGGGTGCGAAACCTATCAACGTCGCAATGACCGAAACCGGTAACCTGAACATCCACTCGTTCGGGTTACCGACCGGCTCATCCAATGTCTCGGCAACCCGCGCCACAATGCCTGCGAGATTTTCGCTTCCCAGCGAGCCCAAGGCGGATTCGATAACCATCCGGGGGCAGCGGTGTTGCACGCCCTCGTTCATACGCATCAAACGACCAAAGATATCGCCTGCCGCGCCTTGTGCAATGGCCGCTGGAATCGGCTCGTGCAGTGGGCGTACAAGGCAGTCGGGATGCTCCAGGATAGCCTCGACAACGCCGGCGCCACTGGCAATCCATAAACCAAGATCTGCATCAAAGACCAGTTCACTGTGTCGCCTGAGGCGTGCGTAATAATCGTAGGGGTCGGCATGGGTAGCGGCTTCAAACGGCGTCATTTTGGCAGTCCTTTTCGCAAAGAACGGCTACTATCGAACAACCGTCACACCGACAATTCGCTCAGGAACGAAATATGGATTCCCAAAGCAATGACACCGCCATTTCGCGTGTCGCCGGCGCGATTGCCGAACCTGCAAGGACGAAAATGCTGTGCTCGCTGATGGACGGCCACGCCCGCACCAGTACTGAACTGGCCGTCATCGCCGACGTCAGTGCTTCTACGGCAAGCGCACACTTGGCAAGGCTTAAAGAGGACGGCTTGGTAAAACTGCACACCCAGGGCAGGCACCGCTACTTCAGCCTGGCAGACGCTCACGTGGCCCAAGCAATTGAAGCCCTTATGGTGATCAGCCGAAACGCTCAGACCTCGTTTGTTTCGACGACCCCCAGTCGGTTGCAGCTAGCGCGAACCTGTTATGACCACATGGCGGGATCCTTGGCGGTACAACTGCACGACTATTTCCTCGACTCCGGCTGGCTGAGCATGTCGGACGCGAGTGACGGTACGTATCAGCTCAGCGTGGAGGGCGAAAAAGCGATGACAGGGCTCGGTGTCGACATAGCAACCGTAAGGGCACAGCGGCGTCGGTTCGCTTGCTCATGCCTGGACTGGAGCATGCGCCGCCCTCACCTCGCCGGCGCACTGGGGGCCGCTGTGCTACAGGCCGTCATCAGCCGCAAATGGGTTATCCAGGACCTTGATTGTCGGGCGCTGGCCGTGACGCCCAAGGGGAGAAAGGAGCTGTCGGACAGGTTTGGGATCAGGGTTGAAGAGCCAGAACTGAAGCGCTCAGGCAGCGCCTGCGCATGAGGCCAAACCCCCTTCATGCTACGGCGCGCCGGGCCGGTCCCGCTCAACCAACGCCAGGTAGCTGTCGATGGTTCCCTGGCCGACGGGCTTGACCTGTATCGACACCCTATTCACCTGCCGGCCCATCGTGATGCCCTCGCGGGTGCGCACCTGTACATAGCCAAGCCTGGGCCAAAAACGCTCGGCCCTGGTATTGCCCACCACCACCGTCAGCCGTAGCCACTGAGCGCCCTTTGCCACCGCCCACGCCTCAAGGTCGGTGTGCAAACGCTGCGCCAGCCCGCTGCCGTGCCAGCGCGTATGCACCAGCAGCAACCCAATGTGCCACACCCCGGCGGCGAGCAAATCCGCGGCGATATTCACCACGGCGACCAGGTGGCCCTGCGTATCGCGGTAACCCAGCCAGTACAGGCGGCTGCAATGCCAGCCAGCGGGCAATTGGCCGCTTAACTCTTCCCGGGCTTCGGTCGGGGTAGCCGGTTCGCCATTCACCTCGATGAAGTAAGCCGGCGCCTGTTCAAAAAACTGTTGCAGCTCAGCCTCATCGCAGCCAAGCAGCTCAACCACCCGAACGCCTTCGAGGGAGCTGCCAGGCAACACCTGTGGATCAACGTCCATGTTCAACCTCTTCAATCATCCCGCGTCAGCACTTCCAGCAATTCAATTTCGAAACGCAGGTTACTGTTCGGTTTGATATGCGCGCCCATCGAGCGCTCGCCATAGGCCAGGTGCGCGGGTACATACAACGTGCGCACGCCGCCAACCTGCATGCCCATCAAGCCCTGGTCCCACCCCTTGATCACGCGGCCAGTGCCGATCACGCACTGGAACGGTTTGCCCCGTTCCCAGGAGGAATCGAACACCGTGCCATCTTCCAGGGTGCCGGTGTATTGGGTGGTGATCAGCGCGCCCTTGACCACGGCCTTGCCGTCGCCCAGGCGGATGTCGGTGACCTGCAGTTCATCGTTGCTCATGGGGTTCTCATTGAGGGGTGACGGGCTGGGGTTTTCCCAGAATCGGATGGGTTTGGCAAGTGCAGGGGAATGGCCAGCGTGATGGTGGACTGCTCGCTGGAATGCATCCAGCCGCGTTAACGCAATCCAATGTGGGAGCTGGCTTGCCTGCGATAGCTGTGTGTCAGTCAATATTTATCAACTGACCCACCGCTATCGCAGGCAAGCCAGCTCCCACAATTGGATTTGCGTGCATCCAAAAGCCTCTACAACCAATGCCAGAACCGGCTCCAGAACCCGCGCCCCAACTCATCCTTGCACCCGGCATATTGGCGCGCATACATCTGCGAACGCGCTTGCACCTTGCTTGCCACCGGTGGCAGCCAGGCTTTGCTGGCGTAGGTGCGCTGGCGGTAGCCGCCCCAGCCTTCGTGGTAGTTCAGGTACTGACCATAGGCGTCGTACTTGTAGACGCCGTTGATGGTGTAGGTCTTGTCCATGTACCAGCCGATAAAGTCGATGGCGTCGTCGAAGTCTTCGCGATCAGCGCCGCTGCGGCCGGTGGCTTTGCGGTAGTCGTTCCATACTTCATCCTTGGCCTGGGCATAGCCGGAAGCGGTGGAGACGCGGCCCCAGGGGATGATCCACAGCAGGTATTTACGCGGGGTCTTGGCGTCGTGGCGAAAGCCCGACTCCTGATACATGATGGCGAATGGCACCTGGATCGGCACGCCCCAGCGCTTTTGCGTGACCTTGGCGGCGTCGTACCAATCATCTTTTTCGCGAAAGATGCCGCACAGGTCGTTAGGCGTGCGTGGCGGCGAGGTGCCGCACGCCGCCAACAGAGAAGTGAGTAATAACAGTCCGACGGCTTTGCCTGCGCTCAAGGGGGCACCTTTGTGGGATAAGGGTAAAATGCCAGCATTTTACCCCTTCACACAGGCGGCGTCCTTGCCGTAGACAGTTTTAAGCCAATGGCACGCGACGGGTAGTCAGCGCGATACGACCGATAAAGAAGCTCAAGGCTGCGCCCAACAGCAGCATGGCCAAGGTGCTCCAGGCCGCGCGGGACAGTTGCTTGGCAGCGACTTCACCGGCTTCACGGGCTTTTTGTTCAGCCTGTTTTTTCAGCTCATCGACCTTTTGCATGGCTTGCTGATAAGCCTGGGCATAGTTATCGACGATCTGGGTAGCTTCTTCTTTGCTCTTGCCAGTGCGGGCCGCGACGATGTTGACCAGCGCTTCTTTATCCGCCGCATTCAGTGCTGGCTCGCCGGACGCTTTCACACGTTCGAACCATTGCTTGAGCTCATCACCGGCCTGGGCAGGATTGGTCGCTGCATCGGTAGCCGACTGCTTGCCATCGGCCGCTGCCTGATCGGCTTTTTGCTCAACATTGGCAGGGTCCAGCTCAGCCTTGCCGCTCTGCTTGAGCAAGGTATCCAGTTGGCCTTGCAGGCTGTTCCAATCCAGCTCGATGCCCTGCTCGTTCAACTGCTGTTTGATGCTATTGCCAATCCCCGGCGCGGCGGCAGCAATGCCACTGCCGGCTGCGGACAGACCTTTGCCCACGACGTTGCCGGCGGTACCGACCACGCTGGAAGCCAGGCCCGCCAGCAGCCAAGTGGTGAGCAAAGTGGTCAGGGTCCAGGTCAGCACCCCGTGCAGACCGCCGCGATCCGGCGCCGTGCGGCCGGCCACGAACGCGCCCAACGCGATGGCGACCAGTGTCGATACAAACAGCCAGATGCCCGCACCCGTACCAAAACCGCTTAACGGGTTACCCGCTTCCATCGGGTCAACAGCACTGGCGCCAATGGCGGTGCCCAACACACTCAAGACCAGGTAGGTGACCAGTGCGATTGCACTACCGGCCAATACCGAGCTCCACGACACACGAAACAGCGATCGATTGGTTTCATAGACAGTGGTCATACAAAGGTCCTTTTAAAATTTGGGAGCAAGGCAATGCGCCTTGTTGGGTGTGAGTGTGGCGAAACGACATACGTTCAGTCCTGGCCCATATGCACCAGGCGCCCTGGTGCATTCGCACTGCCCCGCGGGCAATTACTCTGCACTATCCTGAAGCCGGGATGTCGTAACCCAATGTGCCTTGCCCTGCCCTAATCGGAGACGTTATGACCCAGGATGTTCTCGCCAAAGAAACCAACCGCCGCCAACTGCAAACCATCATCTCCGGGCTGTCCGACGGTGTGATTCTGGCCGAGGTCGACCAGACCATTCTCTGGGCCAATGAAGCGGCGTTGACCATGCATGGGGTCAGCGAGGTCAAGGAACTGGGCGCCAATACCGAGGCGTACGCCAAGCGCTTTGCCCTGCGCTATCGCAACAACCACCCCTTGCCACTGGACAGCTACCCCCTCAGCCGCGTGGCTGCCGGTGAAGAGTTCAGCGATGTGGTGGTGGAAGTCACACCCGCCGACGACGAACACCGCAGTTGGGTGCACCGCCTGCGCAGCCTGGTGCTGACCGATGCCCAGGGTGAGCCAGAGTTGCTGGTGCTGATCCTCAGCGACGCCACCGAATGGGCCAGCGCCGAGCAACGCTTCGAGAAAACCTTCAACGCCAACCCGGCCCCCGCCGTGATCTGCCGCCTCAGCGACTTGCGCTACATCAAGGTCAACCAGGGTTTTCTGGAGATGACCGGCTACAACCGCGACCAGGTCATCGGCAAATCCGTGTATGAACTGGACGTGCTGGAACAGGCCGAACGCAAGGACCTGGCGATCCAGCGCCTGGGCGAAGGCGCGACCATCCCGCAGATGCAGGCCGAACTGAGACTGCCCGAAGGCGGCAGCAAACTGGTGATCGTCGCCGGCCAACCCTTGGACATGAACGAGGAAGACTGCATGCTGTTTTCCTTCACCGACCTGGAGCCACGGCGCAAAGCCGAAATCGCCCTGCGCCAGAGCGAAGAACGCTTCGCCAAATCCTTTCGCCTGACACCCGTGCCGACCCTGGTGTGCAGTGCCGACAACCGCCAGGTGGTGGACATCAACGAAGCCTTCATGAGCATCACCGGCTACATCAGCGAGGAACTGATCGGCAAATCCATCGAAGACATCAACTTCATCGACAGCCCCCAGGCCGGCGCGCAGCTGTTCGCCACCCTGGAAAAAGCCGGCAACCTTGAAGGCCAGGACCTCAAGGTGCGCAAGAAAGGTAACGAGGTGATCGACTGCGTGGTGTCTGCCGACACCGTGATTATTCAGGACGTGCCCTGCTACCTGATGGTGCTGATGAACATCACCGAACGCAAACGCTCGGAACTGGAACTGGTGGCGGCCATTGAGGAAGTCATGCAGGACGCGTCCTGGTTCAGCCAGACCCTGATCGAGAAGCTGGCCAACGCCAAGAGCGTCAACAGCCCCAACCTGCCGAATGTCTCGTTCACCGACCTCACCGCCCGCGAGCGCGATGTATTGGGCCTGATCTGCGAGGGCCTGGCGGACAAAGAGATTGCCTCGCGCCTGAAACTGGCGCCCAACACCGTGCGTAACCATGTGGCCACGGTGTATTCCAAGCTGGGGGTGCACAGCCGTAGTGCAGCGATCGTCTGGGCCCGTGAACGCGGGCTGTTTGCCGGTGATTTGCGCCTGAAAAACAAACCCTGACCGTGCAAATGCACTAGTGCGTCTAGTGCGAATTCGCCTTATTGAGCGGCGGTGCAAGCAATAACCTTCAAGGGATCGTATTTATGCCTAGAAGGAACCCGCATGTTTACCCTCTCTCAACTGCGCAACTGCATCGAAGAAGGCCTGTCACCGCTGACGTGCGAATTCACCCTGTGCCGGGATGCGTCCTTGACCCTCAAGGTCTACGACGCCGAGACTGGCCGCGTCGACCTGGTGGTGACCGGCATCAGCACCAACCGCCTGCAGACCCCGCAGGAAGTGGCGAAAATGGTGGATGAATTGCGCTACGAGCTGCAAAGCAACAACGTCGGCAAGCTCACGCTGGATGATCTGCCTTTATCGCCGCTCCCATGAAATAAAACACCCCGCCGGCGACGATAAACGCCCCCAGCATGTAGAACATGTAATGGGCCGGCAGGCTGGCCAACACCAGCCCACACAACACGGGCCCCAGCGCGGCGCCGAGGTTGGACAGGTTTTGCGCCCCGTAATACATGCCCCGCAGGTGGTCCGGGGCAATTCGGTCGATAAACATGTACTCGGCCGGGAACACGATGATCTCTCCGACGGTAAACACCGCCATCGCCAGCACCCAGCCCAACACGCTGGTGGACAGCCCGAAGCCGATCAACCCCAGCATGAACATGCTCAAGCCAGCGATCAGCCACTGGCTCAGGTAACGGTGCGAGATGCGCCGGCCAATCAAGTACTGCAAGGCAATCACTAGCACGGCGTTGGTGGTCAGCACTGCGCTGATCACGGTGTAGGTGTATTCGGCGGTCGTGGTGGTCACCAGGTACTGCGACAGGTAGGCCGTGAACTGGCCAAACACCACCGCACTGAGCAAACCGCCGAGGGTGAAGCACACCAGGCGACGGTCCTGCAGCAAAACGCGGGCGACGGCGAGGAACGGCACCGGCTTTTGCGTGGTGTCCACCGTGGCCAAGTTACGGTCACCCCAGCGCCCGTACAGCAGAAAAAACCCCAGCCCCAACAGCGCCGACAGAATAAACGGCAGGCTGATATCCAGCTTGGCCACCATCGCGCCAAAGAACGGCCCTACGGCATAGCCGATATTGGTGAGGGTGTACTTGATAGAAAATACTTCGCTGCGCGCGTCTTCGGGCAGCAGGCTGGCGAAGCCGGCTTTCACCGCAATATCAATGACGGCGTAGGCCAGGTTAATCAGGATCAGGCAGCCATAGAACGCCCAGATATTCTGCGCCAGCACCGTGCCGACAAACCCCAGCACAAACACCAGGCTCAAGCCGAGCAACAGGCGATAGCTATTGATGCGGTCGACCAGGAAACCGCCGTAGACACTCAGTAGCGAGCCGACGATCAGCGAACTGCCGATCACCAGGCCGACCTGGGTAATGTCCAGGGCGAAATGGCTGGTGAGGTAGATCACGAGATAAGGAAACGTGATGGCTTTGGCCAGCGTCAGCAGCAACGTGGCGCAGAGCAACAGGTTCACGGTGCGGGGGTAGTTTCTGATGGTGGCAAGCATCCTGCTCTCATTCTTCAAAGGTAACGCGACCATTGCGATCGGTTACCTTAACGCAAGAAACATGAAACGAGCAGGTGCCCCGGCGGGATTATTTCTTGACTGGCGTAATCTCAAGGATGGTGCCGTTGGTGGTCTTGAGCAGGACGTACTTGTCGCCTACGCGCGCCCAATGGCTTTCTTCTTCGGGCTGTTTGAGGCCGCGCTTTTTCCAATCGCTGATGGCCGACTCCTTGCGCATCAGGATATCCGGCGCGCGGTCGCCCTCTTTCAAGTCGCGAGCGTTGATGTTTGAAGGTTGCACTGTTTCCTGAGGGGTATCGCCGGCCTGCACTACAGCGCTGACGGTGGAAAAGCTGGCAGCGACCAACAAGCAAGCGGCTAAGGTTTTCGACTTCATGGGTGCTCCTTCAAATTAGAGTGCGTACCCAGTTCGGACCGCGGCGGCGTAAAATCATTCAGCCTGCTGCCATTGCGCCAATCCCACTCTTAAGTTGCTGTGATCAATGACCCTGTCCAACCCGTCTGATCGGCACGTTTAACAGCTGGATACGGAATTCCAAATGGCCATTATCCGCTATGATCGCGCCCTCACTTTTCACAGATAAGGAAATCCAATGTTCGGCAGCGTTTTCTGGGTCATTTTCATTGGCACTCTCAGTGTGATCGTGCTCTACCTTATCGGCCTCTATAACACGCTGGTAAGTTTGCGAAATCGCTTCAAGAACGCGTTCAGCCAGATCGAGGTGCAACTCAAGCGGCGCCATGACCTGATCCCTAATCTAGTGGAAACGGCCAAGGCTTACATGACTCATGAGCGCGGAACACTGGTGGCCGTCACCGAAGCACGCAATGTGGCGGCTGCCTGCCTCAAACTCGCGGCGACAGAACCTGGCAGTGCACACTCCATCGCGCAGCTGGGCAGGAATGAGAGTCGGCTCAACACGGCCATGGATAACCTGAACGTTTCGCTGGAGGATTATCCGGACCTGTATGCATCGGAAACAATGATGCAACTGAGCGATGAAATGACCAATACCGAAAACCGCATCGCGTATGCCCGTCAATTTTTCAATGATGCGGTGATGGAATACAACATTTTCCGCCAGAAATTTCCGACGATCCTGATAGCCGAGGCTTTTGGGCATGGCACGGACGCGACGTTGCTGGAGTTTGATGATATCGAACAGATTCAAACCGTCCCGACCGCATCCTTCACCTGATTTGTGCCACGGATGGCTGCATGAACTTTTTTGAACATCAGGATCGGGCTCGGCGTAATGCGGGGTACCGCATATTGCTGACCACAATAATATTGCTGACCCCAGCGGTATTGGTGAGCCTGTTTTTGACAACCATTGGAGTAGCCGGATCATATGCGCTCCTGATCGCCTGTCTGGTGATACTTAGCTTTATTGCGCTATGTTGCTGGTATCAGACGCGCAAGCTCAGGGGCGGGGGTAGCCCAATTGCTGAAAAACTCGGTGGGACTTTGATTAGCCTGGATCCCCATGAGGATGATCGTTGGTTACTGGATATTGTCGAGGAAATGGCCATCGCTTCGGGCAGCCCGGTACCCAGGATCTACATCCTGAATGTCCGCGGCATCAATGCCTTCGCGGCGGGGCGCACACCGCAGGATTCAGTCATTGGTGTGACCTACGGTGCTCTAGCCATCCTCAATCGTGAAGAAATTCAAGCAATCGTCGCCCATTTGCTCTGCAAGATTCATAACAATGACATGCGCGACGATGCACGAATGACAGGGATATATATTGCGATCGCTTGCCTCTCGTTATTATCCGGATATCTGCTTCCCTTCGGGCTCGGCTGGGCTTATCTAGTCTTTCTGGGCATGTCTCGTGTGCTGCGCCAGCGCAAGTATCTAGCCGACGCCGCCGCTGCCCAGTTCACGCGTAACCCGCAAAGCGTGGCAAGCGCGCTGACGAAAATCGGTGGATATGAGTACGGCTCATTGATT
Organism: Pseudomonas sp. L13; assembly: GCF_009935965.1. Taxonomy (NCBI): domain Bacteria; kingdom Pseudomonadati; phylum Pseudomonadota; class Gammaproteobacteria; order Pseudomonadales; family Pseudomonadaceae; genus Pseudomonas; species Pseudomonas sp. L13. The sequence goes on along the minus strand of NZ_QODJ01000072.1, from coordinate 5,351 downwards.
GGCTGTAAAGAGACTGAAGAGTTTCTTCAGATGTTTTTTGCGGCGCCATACGAAGACCTGGGAAAGCGTCTGGTCTCCCCTCACCCACCTCTGGAAAAACGTATTCGGCGTCTTGATCTCGAATGGGACGGCGAGTACCCGGATGTTCCTCCGCTGGAATCCCTGATGGACGACGATGAACAGGCCGAAGAGAATCGTCGTCGTTGGGAGGTACTTGGTGCCGTGTCCATCGCTGCAAGTGGGCTGAACAGCACGACAGAGGAGCCTGCGCAGCTGTATCAGACTCAGGCGACCCTGAACATGATCCCCTATGAGGTCTGGTCGGTAGCTGACGATCCTGCCGGGGCACAGGCCCTGATCTACAGCATGCTGATCTGCGCCCAGCCGGATCTGCGCACGTTGCAACTCAAACTGCTACAGAAAGTCCCCAACCCGCAAGTCGTCCACTTCCTGCAGGCATTGGAAGAACCTTTACGTGGGCTGGACCGCTATCTGCGCTTGCCGTTGTTCGATCTGTGCGTTCCGGCGCTCAAACAATTGCCAACCGACCAATACAAGGTATTCACCAACACTATGAGGAGCCTGGTGGCCGTCGATTCCCGCGCCCTATTTGTGGGATGGGCGTTGGTTAATTTACTCGACGCACAAGTACTGCCGAAGCCAAAAATCAAAAGCCTGTACACACTGGAACAACAGGAGGGCAACGTGACGTTGCTGCTAGGCATACTCGCCCTCACAGGGCAAAGAAGCCAGGCACAGATCGAGTTGGCCTATTACCGCGCCTGTGATGTATTGCCCTTTTATACGGCGCCAATGAAGGAGCTAAAAAACGGTGCAAGCCTGGATGCACTCGACAAACCGTTGAAAGGACTGCAACAGCTCCAACCGGAGGATAAAGAGATCCTGATGGAGGCTGTCGCCGTCTGCATCGAAAACGACGGCCATATCACCCCCGAAGAAATCGAGTTGGCACGTGGGATCGCAGCCATCCTTGATTGCCCAATGCCTGAAGGGCTGGAAACACCATCAATTGAGGGCGATGGCGCGCCCCCATTGCCCGCATGAAATAATTCCTGTAACTTTTCATGAAATTATTCGAATTAAATTTCATGAGCCAGCAACAAGAACTCGCCACCCTTGCAACCCTGATCCACGACCTGCGCAAGCACAAGAAACTCACCCTCGCCCAACTCGCGCAAAAGATCGAGCGCTCGGTGGGTTTTCTCTCTCAAGTGGAACGTGGGTTGTCGCAACCCACCGTGGCCGACCTGACCGCCATCAGCCATGCCCTTGACGTGCCCACCACGTATTTCTACAGCCTGCCCAAACCCAAGGCGGTGGAATGGGTGACCCGCCCCAACGAGCGGCGCACGGTGTATTACGCCAATGGCATCACCGACATCCTGGTGTCGCCGAGTATGAACGGCGCGTTTTCGATGCTCGACAGCCTGTTGGCCCCCGGTGCCAACAGCGGCGAACAGACTATGAGCGACCGCGCCGAACAGGCAGGTTTTGTGCTGGAGGGCGAGCTGACGCTGTGGGTTGAGGGTGAGCCAGATGCGGTCACCCTCTACGAAGGCGACAGTTTCCACCTCGCCAGTTTCGCCCACTGCCGTTATGCCAACCTCACCGACCTGCCCGCCCGCGTCCTGTGGGTTTACAACTAGGAGCTGCACCCGTGAAAAGCCAATCCTCCACGTTGCTGGCCGAAGTACGCAGCTTTCGCCAGAACCATCCCGACGTGCGCTATGTGGACCTGATCGCCCTGGATATTCCCGGGCATTTCTATGGCAAGCGCTACCCGGTGGAGATGCTTGAGAAAGTCGCCGCTGGCAGCCCGCTGAAGCTGCCGCAGAATGCGGTATTGCTGGGGGCTCAGGGTGGGCTGTTCAAGATTGGCGACTACTGCTTCAACGATGGCGACCCGGACGCCAACCGCCGATTGGTGCCGGGCACGCTCAAACCGGTGACCTGGGAGTCGCAGCCATTGGGGCAAATGCTCATCACCTCGGACGGCACCGAAGCACCCATCGAATTCGAACCCCGCGAAGTCCTGGCCAAGGTGCTCGAACGCTTGCAGCACCAGGGCATTCACCCAGTGGTGGCGTTTGAGCTGGAGTTCTACCTGTTCGATAAACAGTTGGAAAACGGCCTGCCGCAATTTGCCCGCGACCCGCTCAGCGGGGATGTCGACGACCAGCCCAACCTGCATATCGAACGGCTGTCGCGTTTCAGCGACGTGCTCGACGACATGGCGCAAACCGCCAAGGACCAAGGCATCGACATCACGGTGATCACCGCCGAAATCGGCCCCGGCCAGTTCGAGATCAACTTCGGCCACTGCGACGACGGCCTGCGCGCCGCCGACTGGGCCGCCCTGTTCTGCCGCAGCACCCGTGGCGTGGCGCTCAAGCAGGGTTACCGTGCCAGCTTCATGGCCAAGCCCTACCTGCAATTTCCCGGCAGCGGCATGCATGTGCATGTCAGCCTTTACGACGCAGCGGGCAATAACCTGCTCGCGGCCCATCAGCAGCAGCCATTGCGCCACGCCGTGGCCGGTTGCCTGGAGTTGCTGCCGCACTGCATGCCAATCTTCTCGCCCAACCACAATGCCTTCCGCCGCCTGGGCGGCACGGTCAACGCTGCGACGCGGGCGAGTTGGGGCTTTGAAGACCGCGATGCTTGTGTGCGCATCCCGGAGTCCGACCCGCGCAACCTGCGGATCGAGCACCGCCTGGCCAGCGCCGATGCCAACCCTTACCTGGTGCTGGCGGCAATCCTGGTGGGCCTGGAGCACGGGCTTGAGGCCAAGCGTGAACCCATCGCGCCGCTGAACGAAGACCGCAACAGCGGCACCGATTTCCCGGTGGAAATGCTCGACGCCGTGCGTGCCATGCAGCAGCAACCGGTACTGCGCGACAAGCTGGGCGCGGAATTTGTCGACGTGTATTGCGAGAACAAACGTCAGGATCACTTGGCTTTCCAGCAAGAAATTCATGCCCGCGAATATCGCTGGTTTCTCTAAGCACGCGCCGCGCCGGCGGTATAAAAACCTTGACACAAATCAACAGAAGGCTCTAGAACGGGCCTTTCAGACTTAAAAATTGTCGAACAATCCTGGTTTTTGCCGTTGAGATCCATTATCATCCGGCGCCTTCTCGCTACCCGCCGGGTAGCTGTTTCAATGTGTCACCCGAGGCGCCCATGTACCGTTTTTCGTTTCACCGCCCTTTGATTGCTATCAGTCTGGGGCTGGTTTCCCATTCCGTCAGCGCTGCACTGCAACCCCTAGCCGAAGCCCCACTGGCCAACGACACCGAATTGCACTGCCACTTCAACCGCGACGCCAGCACCGACTGCACCACCACCTACCGCTACACGATCCTCAAACCCAACGGCCGCGAAATGCTCTCGCGCATCGATTTCGATTACTCCGAAGGCGATACCTTTGAAGTGATCAGCGCCCAGTCCACCCAGCCTGGCGCCAAGCCGGTCGCCCTCGCCGCCACGCAAATCGATACCCGCAGCGCGCCCAACCCGGACCAGGGTTTCAGCCGCGATAAGCAAACCTCCCTGGCCTTCCCCAACCTGCGAGTGGGCACAAAGATCCGCTACACCGTACGCCACCACTATCCGGCAAAACCGCTGATGAGCCAGTTCCATTACGTGCTCAAGTTCGGCCCCGGTGCGGCCCGCCGTGATCGTTTCAAGGCGCGCTTTACCGCCGAACGCCCGCTCCAGTGGCGTAGTGAAATGTTCGACGCCTTCAACGTGACCCCTTCGAGCAACGGCAAAACCCTGGACGTGGCGCTTAAAGCGCCGATCTACCTCAACTACATCAATGAATCCTCCGCCGCCGCGCTGCTGCGCGTCCCACGCCTGGAAGTGGGCAGCGCGGTGGACCGCCAGGCGTACTTCGGTGATTTCGCCCAGCGTTACAACCAGATCCTCGGCGCCACCCTGCCGGCGCAAGCCGCCACCGCGGTGGCCGCCGCACGCAGCCTGGCGCCGGCTGAGCAAGTGGCCGCGCTGATGCAGCACATCAATGATCACTACCGCTACCTGGGCGACTGGCGCGCCAGCGAGCGTGGTTATGTGCCGTTCAGCCTGGCGGAAATCGAGCAGCACGGCTACGGCGACTGCAAGGACCTGGCGACGCTGCTGACGGCCATGCTCAAGGCCAGCGGCATCAAGGCAGAGACCGCGTGGGTCAGCCGTGGCGACGTGGTCGATGCCCTGCTGATTCCTGGCACACAGGCGCCGAACCACGCCATCGTGCGTGCCGAAGTGAATGGCCAGGTGTGGTGGCTTGACCCGACCAACCCGGTCTTCGCCCCTGGCCAGACCATGCCCGACATCCAGGACCGCTGGGTGTTGGTCAACGACGCCCAGGGCCAGGTGCGCGAAGAACATATCCCACTGGAGCGCCCCGAAGTCTCGATACGCCTGGATAAACAGGTGCAATATGGCAAAGAGGGAGATGGCGCGGTGAAGGCGACTATCACTTTCAGCCGCCTGCCGCTGATGCAACTGAGCGTCGCCGACCGCCAGCAAGGCACCACCGCCACCGACCAGAACATCTGCGCCAACTTCGGCAACGACATCAGCGACTGCCAGATCACCCGCGAACCGACCCGCTTTGTGGTGCATGACGGCTACAGCGTCACCGCCCGCATGAACGATCAGCGCGCCCTGGAAAAACTGGCCAATGACTATGTCTACACCGACCCGTCCTTGAAAGACCGCTGGGAAGGTTACGTCAACTATCGTCGCCAGGGACAACAGGCCGACCTCTACCTGGGCAACCCCGAAACCTATGACTACACCTATACCCTGGCAGGCGGGAAGATGGAAAAAGCCATTGCTGGCTGCAAGGTACGCTCGCCCTGGTACGACCTCGACCTGGACGGCAAACTGGAAGACGGCTCACTGCGCTATCACTATCGCCTGAGCCAGAAGAAGCGTTGGTTGACCCATGCCGAAGTCACCAGCGATGCGTTCGGCAAGATGATTGAAGACGCTCGGGCCTGTGCCGAGCAGGTGCATCAGGTGGTGAGGCTCTAGACCATCCCTGACACAACACCGTCTAAATGTGGGAGCTGGCTTGCCTGCGATGACGGCGGGTCAGCTTGCACATGAGTGGCTGATACATCGCCATCGCAGCATAGGTATCTACACAACCTTGGAGGTTGTTGCAGCCAACGGTAACCACGATGCGAAGCGAGCCGCTCTTGCTCTTGATCTGCTTTTGATCTTGATCTTAAGCGCCCCGTCAAACCACGCTGGCCGGAATTCGACAGGGATTTGGGGGCTAAACCGGCAGGGATGCCGGTTTAGCCGCCCCGCGCCAT
>NZ_QODJ01000071.1:0-27087 GCF_009935965.1 Pseudomonas sp. L13 | reverse complement strand
CCGCCGCCCGTGCCACCACCGGTACCGCCACCTGTGCCGCCGTCACCGCCGCCCGTGCCACCACCGGTACCGCCACCAGTGCCGCCGTCACCGCCGCCCGTGCCGCCACCGGTACCGCCACCCGTGCCGCCGTCACCGCCGCCCGTGCCACCACCGGTACCACCACCAGTGCCGCCTCCGGCACCTGCACCAGCATCCGGCGAGGACGCTGCCACGCTTGATTTATGCCCGCCACCACCGCTGCTGCAGCCGCCCAGGCTCATTGCCAGAACGAGGGCCAGCGCAGTACTTGCTTTCCAAAACACGACTTGAGTTTTCATGATTGAGTTCCTTGCACCTGGTACAACCTTGGTTGTTTCAAACCCTCGTTATTTCTTTGGATAACGATAGGTTTGTCCGTGTGGCTATCTCAGGCCAGGGCACTCTTTCACGCAATGCTCAACTTGGTATTAACGATTTATATACACCCCGCCATCGTCGGCTTAATGACTAATGCCAAAGGTGTAGTGGATGGATGTTTAAGAATATTTAATTGATAAAAATCAAAGTATTGTAAATAAAGACGGACCTCGCAAGGTCCGCTATAACTTAGGGTGTATATACAATTAATCAGGGGTTTTCAGGCAATCGGCTGCCACTTCCCACGCATATGTTGAATATCCCCAGCGCCTTTGAGTTCCAACCCTGCGCAGGAACCGGCCGCGCTGCTCATCAATATCACTTCACTGGGCAGGCGCACTGGCTTCATGAACGCCACGTCGATTTCAATATTGGCGGCCGGCAAGTGTTCTGCCAGCGCCGCGAGGGTGCGGGCCTTGTTCCACAACCCGTGGGCGATGGCCTGGGGGAAACCGAACAGCTTGGCGGTAGGCGCACTGAGGTGGATAGGGTTGTAGTCGCCGGACACGCGGGCGTAGCGGCGGCCTATGTCAGTGGGCGCTTTCCAGCGCGTCAGTTCGGTGAGCGTTCCCGGGGGCTGCAATCCGCTGTCCGCAGCTTCGCCTTCAAGCTTCACGCCCCGACATAACATTTGGCTTTCGGCTTCCCACAAGAGCCCGAGGGCATCCTCCACAACCGTCACGATGTCAAAGGTGGCCCCCTTGGAATGGGGACTGAGATTGCGTGCGTAAACGCCGACACTCACGTCACCCACTCCACCTAAAGGTCGATGAACACGGATGCGATTGCGCAGGTGGATCAACCCCAGCAGCGGAAACGGAAAAGTCTTGTCCGTCAGCAATTGCAGTTGCAGGCCGAACGCGAGGACATGCGGATAAGTCGCGGGCAGCATCGGGCTGTCAGCAAAGCCGCACACCTTGCGGTACGCCGCAACGGCGCCGGGGTTGACACTCATCCGGCAGCGCAACCCACGTTCGGGCAATGCGCTGCCGGTGATCTTGCGCTTGAGCGCCGCGCGCCAATACAGCGGCAGTAGAGACGGGGTGCTGTCCAACGTTTGCCATTGCATGCTCACGCTCCCAGAAGGCTTTGCCCACACACCCGCAGCGCCTGGCCGCTGACCGCACCGGAACCCGGCTGGCTCAGCCAGGCGACGGCTTCGGCCACATCCTGAGGCAAGCCACCTTGGCCCAGGGAGCTCATGCGGCGCCCGGCCTCGCGCAGGGCGAAGGGAATATGCGCGGTCATCTGGGTTTCGATAAACCCTGGCGCGACGGCGTTGATGCTGATCCCACGTTCCTTCAACAGCGGCGCCCAGGCTTGAGCCAGGCCGATCAGCCCGGCCTTGCTCGCGGCATAGTTGGTTTGCCCGCGGTTGCCGGCGATGCCACTGATGGAGGCCAGCAACACCACCCGGGCGTTGTTTTGCAGGGTGCCGCTGTCGAGCAGGGCTTTGGTCAGCACTTGCGGCGCGTTGAGGTTGACCGCCAGCACCGCGTCCCAGTATTCCGGGGTCATGTTGGCCAGAGTTTTGTCGCGGGTGATACCGGCGTTGTGCACCAGGATGTCCAGCCCGTCTGGCAGGTGTTCGGCCAGTTGGCGGGCGGCATCTTCGGCGCAGATATCCAGCACCACCGTGCGCGCATTCAGGCGTGCGGCTAGGGCTTCGAGGTCGGACTTGGCCTGGGGCACATCGAGCAGAATGACCTCGGCGCCGTCGCGGGCCAAGGTTTCGGCGATAGAGGCACCGATGCCTCGAGCGGCGCCGGTCACCAACGCCTTGCGCCCAGCCAGCGGGCGTGTCCAGTCTTGCACCGGGGTATCGCAGGCTGCCAGGCGAATCACCTGGCCCGAGATATAAGCGCTCTTGGGCGAGAGGAAAAACCGCAACGCGCCTTCCAACTGGTCTTCGGCACCGTCGCCCACGTACAGCAACTGCAGCACGCCACCGCTGCGCAATTCCTTGGCCAGGGAGCGGCTGAAACCTTCCAGGGCGCGCTGGGAGCTGGCGGCGAAGGGGTCGCTGAGGCCTTCCGGCGCCCGGCCAAGGATCACCAGGTGGGCACTGTGGTCGAGGTTTTTCAGCAGCGGCTGGAAGAATTCGCGCAGTTGCTTGAGCTGGTCGGTGTGCTGCAAACCGCTGGCGTCAAACACCACCGCCTTGAGTTTGGGGCCGTGTCCGGGAATCCAAGCGGGCGCTGTCGAGGCTTCGGCGCCGTAGCTGTAGACGGCGTCGGTGAGTCGGTTGGCAAACGCCAGCACCTGGGTTGCCAATGCGCCACCGCCCAGCAGCAGTGCGCCTTCGACCGGGCGCAGGCGTCCGGCTTGCCAGCGTTCCAGGCGTACCGGTGACGGCAGGCCAATGGCGGCGACCAGGCGATGGCCGAGGCTTGAGTTGGCGAAGTCGATATAACGGTCAGACATGGAACGCTCTCCGAAGGCTGGGGTTCAAAGGTTGACCACCCTGGGGTGGCAGTCGTTCGATTGAGCCTAGGCTAGGCTTGATGATTCCACCCACCACCACAAGGGAGCTTTTTCATGACTCAATTGCGCCGTGTAGCGATCATTGGCGGTAACCGCATTCCTTTCGCCCGTTCCAATGGCCCTTACGCCACGGCGAGTAACCAGGCGATGCTGACCGCCGCGCTGGAGGGCCTGATCGAGCGCTACAACCTGCACGGCCTGCGCATGGGCGAGGTGGCCTCCGGCGCGGTGCTCAAGCATTCCCGTGACTTCAACCTGACGCGTGAATGCGTGCTCGGCTCGCGCCTGTCACCACAAACCCCTGCGTACGACATTCAGCAAGCCTGCGGCACCGGGCTTGAGGCGGCGCTGCTGGTGGCCAATAAAATTGCCCTGGGCCAGATCGAGTGCGGCATTGCCGGCGGGGTGGACACCACCTCGGATGCGCCGATTGGTGTGAATGAAGGGCTGCGCAAGTTGCTGCTCAAAGCCAACCGAAGTAAATCCATGACGGACAAATTAAAGGTCCTGTTACAACTTCGTCCTCACCACCTCAAGCCGGAGTTGCCACGCAACGGCGAACCGCGCACGGGTTTGTCCATGGGCCAGCACTGCGAGCTGATGGCCCAGACCTGGCAGATCCCCCGCGCCGAGCAGGACCAGCTGGCGCTGGAGAGCCACCAGAAGATGGCGGCGGCCTATGCCGAAGGCTGGCACAACGATTTGCTCACGCCCTTTCTCGGCCTCACCCGCGACAACAACCTGCGCCCCGACCTGACCCTGGAAAAACTCGCCAGCCTCAAGCCGGCCTTCGAACGCAGCGAAAAGGGCACGCTTACCGCCGGCAACTCCACACCGCTGACCGATGGTGCCTCCCTGGTGTTGCTGGGCAGCGAGGCGTGGGCCAAGGAGCGCGGCTTGCCGATCCTGGCTTACTTGCGTGATGGCGAAGCGGCGGCGGTGGATTTCGTCCACGGTGCCGAGGGCCTGTTGATGGCGCCGGTGTATGCGGTGCCACGCTTGCTGGCGCGCAACGGCCTGACCTTGCAGGACTTTGATTACTACGAGATCCACGAAGCCTTCGCCGCTCAAGTGCTGTGCACGCTCAAGGCCTGGGAAGACGCCGACTATTGCAAGACCCGCCTGGGCCTGGACGCACCGCTGGGGTCGATCGACCGCAGCCGGCTCAACGTCAAGGGCAGTTCCCTGGCGGCGGGCCATCCATTTGCCGCTACCGGTGGGCGTATCGTCGCCAACCTGGCTAAATTATTGGATGCGGCGGGTAAGGGCCGTGGGTTGATTTCCATCTGTGCCGCCGGTGGCCAAGGCGTGACGGCGATTATCGAACGCTGATTGCCGATAAAATTGGCCCATTGAATGCATTCTGAAGGGGTCAGAGGTCAGTAGCCTCTCCCCCCGGCGAGCCGATTGCCGTATAACGAGTGCCACACGCGTGTTTGGTAATACAGGACCCACAATAAAAGCTGATGAAGACTCCTAAACGCATTGAACCCCTGATCGAAGACGGTCTGGTCGACGAAGTGCTGCGCCCTCTGATGAGTGGTAAAGAAGCAGCTGTTTATGTGGTGCGCTGCGGCAATGAATTGCGTTGCGCCAAGGTTTACAAGGAGGCGAATAAACGAAGTTTTCGTCAGGCGTCCGAATACCAGGAAGGCCGCAAGGTCCGTAACAGCCGCCAGGCGCGAGCCATGGCCAAGGGCTCCAAGTTCGGCAAGAAAGAAACCGAAGATGCCTGGCAGAACGCTGAAGTGGCGGCGCTGTTCCGCCTGGCCGGCGCGGGCGTTCGCGTGCCCAAACCGTACGACTTTCTTGAAGGCGTGCTGTTGATGGAACTGGTGGCCGACGAGTACGGCGATGCGGCGCCGCGTCTGAATGACGTCGTGCTGGACCCGGACCAGGCGCGCGAATACCACGCCTTCCTGATCTCCCAGATCGTGCTGATGCTGTGCACCGGCCTGGTGCACGGTGACCTGTCCGAGTTCAACGTACTGCTCACGCCTACGGGCCCGGTGATCATCGACCTGCCCCAGGCGGTGGATGCGGCGGGCAACAACCACGCCTTCAACATGCTGGAGCGCGACGTCGGCAACATGGCTTCCTACTTCGGGCGTTTTGCCCCGGAGTTGAAGAAGACCAAGTACGCCAAGGAAATGTGGGCGTTGTACGAAGCCGGCACCTTGCACCCGGCCAGTGTGTTGACCGGTGAGTTCGACGAACCGGAAGAACTGGCGGACGTGGGCGGTGTGATCCGCGAAATCGAAGCGGCGCGGCTGGATGAAGAGCGTCGCCAGGCGATTCGCGCGGCGGATGATGCGCCACCGAGCAAAGTACCGGACGAGCCACCGCCGCCGCCTTGGATGCAGTAACTTACAACGGCGCGTTCCAATGTGGGAGCTGGCTTGCCTGCGATGCAGACACCTTGGTGTATCAGTGACACCGGGGTGATGCTATCGCAGGCAAGCCAGCTCCCACATTTGGTTTTGTGTTTGTCCAGTCAGGCGCAGCAGTTGCCTGCCGCCAACTCCTTGAGTATCGGGCAGTCGGGCCGATGATCGCCCTGGCAGTGCTCCATCAGGTCCTGCAAGGTATCGCGCAGTTGCCCCAGCTCGCGAATCTTGTGATTGAGCTCGTCGATGTGCTGACGCGCCAAGGCTTTTACGTCAGCGCTGGCCCGCTGGCGGTCCTCCCACAGGGTCAGCAACTTGCCGACTTCTTCCAGTGAAAACCCCAGGTCCCGCGAGCGCTTGATGAACGTCAGGGTGTGCAGGTCGTCGTGGCCGTACACGCGGTAGCCGCTGTCGGTGCGGTGGGCGGTTTTCAGCAGGCCAATGGATTCGTAGTAGCGAATCATCTTCGCGCTTAGCCCGCTGGTGCGGGCGGCTTGGCCGATGTTCATGGGCGTTGATCCTCCAAGTCCTTGGGTTTCCAGGTTTTCAACAACAGCGCATTACTCACCACGCTGACACTGGACAAGGCCATGGCGGCGCCAGCCAGTACCGGGTTGAGCAGGCCGAAGGCGGCCAGCGGAATGCCGATCAAGTTATACACAAAGGCCCAGAACAGATTCTGTCGAATTTTTGCGTAGGTCTTGCGGCTGATCTCCAGGGCGGCCGGCACCAGGCGCGGGTCGCCACGCATCAAGGTGATACCGGCGGCGTGCATGGCCACGTCGGTGCCGCCGCCCATGGCGATGCCGATATCGGCAGCGGCCAGGGCCGGCGCATCGTTGATGCCGTCACCGACCATGGCCACCACGCCGGTTTTTTTCAGCTCGGCCACGGCAGCGGCTTTATAGGCGGGCAGTACCTCGGCATGCACATCGTCGATCCCCAAGGCTTCGGCCACTACCCGCGCACTGCCGTGGTTATCGCCAGTGATCAGGTGGCTACTGATGTGCTGCGCCTTGAGTTGTTGCACGGCCTGCAACGCGCCGGGCTTGAGCGTGTCGCCAAAGGCAAACAGCCCCAGCACGCGGGGTTGCGCGCCTTGCTCGATCAGCCAGGACAAGGTGCGGCCTTCGGCCTCCCATTCCTTGGCACGCGGGCCCAGGTCGCCTGCGTCCAGGCCGGTCTCTTCCAGCAAGCGGCGATTGCCCAGCGCCAGTGGCCGACCGTCGAGCGTACCGGCAATGCCGCGCCCGGTGAGGGATTGGCTGGCGCTCACATCGGCCACGTCCAAGCCTCTTTCGCGGCAAGCATCCAGCACGGCCTTGGCCAGTGGGTGCTCACTGCCGCGCTGCAAGGCGCCGGCCTGTTGCAACAATAGGGCTTCGTTGCCATCCACGGCCGCCAAATGCGCAATGTTGGGCGCGCCGGAGGTGAGGGTGCCGGTCTTGTCGAATACTACAGCGCTCACGGCATGGGCGCGCTCCAGGGCTTCGGCGTCCTTGATCAGAATGCCGTGGCGCGCGGCGACGCCGGTGCCGGCCATGATCGCAGTCGGCGTGGCCAGGCCCAAGGCACAAGGGCAGGCGATCACCAGTACCGCCACCGCATTGATGATGGCGGTTTCCAGGGAGGCACCGTACAGCCACCAGCCCACCACGGTGATCAGCGCCAATACCAGCACCGCCGGCACGAACACCTGGCTGACTTTATCCACCAGTTTCTGAATCGGCGCCTTGGCGGCCTGGGCGTCTTCGACCAGGCGGATGATGCGCGCCAGCACGCTTTCTGCGCCCAGGGCCAGGGTGCGGACCAGCAAACGGCCTTCACCGTTGATGGCGCCACCGGTGACCGCGTCGCCGGGTTGTTTGGGCACCGGCAGGCTTTCGCCGCTGATCAGCGCTTCATCGGCATGGCTCTGGCCTTCCACCACCTCACCGTCCACCGGGAAGCGTTCGCCGGGTTTGACCAGCACCAGGTCACCGTGCTTCAACGCGCTGATGGCGACGTCTTCTTCGCGGCCGTCCTGTACGCGGATCGCCCGTTCCGGACGCAAGGCTTCAAGGGCGCGGATGGCGCTGGCGGTCTGGCGCTTGGCGCGGCTTTCCAGGTATTTGCCCAGCAGTACCAAGGCGATTACCACCGCCGAGGCTTCGAAGTACAGGTGCGGCGTCACGCCTGGGGCGGCGGTGAGCCATTCGTAGATACTCAGGCCGTAGCCGGCACTGGTGCCGATCGCCACCAGCAGGTCCATATTGCCGGCGCCGGCGCGCACGGCTTTCCACGCGGCGACATAAAAGCGCGCGCCGAGGATGAATTGCACCGGTGTGGCCAGGGCGAACTGTATCCAGGCGGGGAGCATCCAGTGCAGGCCGAAGGGTTCCACCAGCATCGGCAGCACCAAGGGCAACGCCAGCAGAATGCCCGCCACCAGTGACCAGCGCTCGCGGCGCAGGCGCCGGGCTTGATCGGCGTCGGTGGCGGTTTCGCTTTGGGGCAGGGTGGCGGTGTAGCCGGCCTTGTCGACGGCGGCGATCAGCACGCTGGGGTCCATCTGGCCCTGTACTTCGATGTGCGCGCGTTCATTGGCCAGGTTGACGCTGACACGTTGCACGCCCGGCACCTTGCCCAGCGCGCGTTCGACCCGCCCGGCACAGCTGGCACAGGTCATGCCGCCGATGGGCAGGTCAAAGGTGGTGGATCCATTCATTGGGGCAGTCCTCCAAGAGAAGTTGCCACTAGGATCAACCTTAACCTGTGGGGAAGGTCAAGCCCCTTCAGTATTCCAATGCCGCGGCTTTGAGGTACATGCCGTTTGGGCCTTGGGCAATGCGCAATTTGCGTACATCACCTGCTTTCAAGGTGATGTTCTGCGCGGCAGGCGCGAGTAGGCCCGGCAGACAGCCTGGGGATTGGCCCGGCAACAGTTTCAGGCGCAGCGACGTATCGCCGGGGGGCAGATTGAATGAAGTGGCCTGTTCCTGGAACAGACGCCCGGCGAGCTGGTCCTGGATATACAGGCCGACCTCACAGTTGGTCGGCACTTCCAGGCGTTCGCGGGAAATAATCAGCACTGCATAATCTTCAGCAGCGAGGGCCTGGGGCGCAGCGGCAGGCAAGCTCATCAGGCCGGCAAGGGCAAAAAACGACCAGCGCATGGCGAATGCTCCGTGGTTCACAGCTAGAAAGGTTGAAGCTTGGCCGACGTCGCCTGCGAATACCAGCCCGGCAGAAATACTGAGAACTTGACCTTGCCATCATGGCAAGCTCGACACTGGGCTCAACCTCATCAAAGGAGTCATGTCATGCAAATATTCAACGTTGAAGGAATGACCTGCGGCCATTGCGTTAAAGCAGTGACCCAGGCGGTACAGAGCAAGGATCCGGCGGCGAGTGTGAAGGTGGATTTGGCGGCGAAAGAAGTGGGTGTGGAAAGCCGCTTATCTGCAGATGACGTGATCGATCTGATCACCGAGGAAGGCTACAGCGCCAAGCTGGCGTGATTTTTCTGATCGTTAGCCACCTAACGTAATGTTCATGGCACCCAAGCGCGGCTAGACTGTTGAGCTGCCGACTCACTTGGGTGTCTGATGAACCTTCGCATAATCCTGATTCTGGGCGCCTTGAGCGCCTTCGCGCCGTTGGCGATCGATTTTTACCTGCCGGGCTTTCCGGCAATGGCCACAGCCTTCGCCACTGACGAAAAACATATCCAGCTGACCCTGGCCGTGTATTTCGCCGGCCTGGCCATTGGTCAATTGATCTACGGGCCGCTGGCCGACCGCTTTGGCCGGCGTGTGCCGCTGCTCAGCGGCGTCACCCTGTTTACCCTCGCGTCTTTCGCTTGTGCGTATGCGCCGTCCCTGGAATGGCTGATTGGCGCGCGCTTCGTGCAGGCCCTTGGCGGGTGTGCGGGCATGGTGATTTCCCGGGCGGTGGTCAGTGACAAATGCGATGCCGTGGGGTCGGCCAAGGTGTATTCGCAACTGATGCTGGTGACCGGCCTGGCCCCGATCCTGGCGCCATTGGCCGGTGGCCTGATGGTCGGCGTGTGGGGCTGGCAGTCGATTTTCCTGGCGTTGTCGTTGTTCAGCGTGATGGCGGCCATCGCGGTGGCGGTCGGGTTGCCGGAAACCTTCCCGGCCGATCAGCCGCGCCAGCCGTTGTCGGGCTCGTTGCGCCGCTACGGCTCGCTACTGTCAGACCGGGTGTACCTGGGCTATGCCTTGACCGGCGGCATCTCGATAGCCGGGATGTTTGCCTACATCGCCGGCTCCCCCTTCGTATTTATCAAGCTCTATGGCGTGCCGGCCGAGCATTACGGCTGGTTGTTCGGCTCCAACGCCGCGGGCTTTATCTTGGTGGCGCAACTGAACGCACGCTTGCTGGCCAAGCGCGGCCCGGCGTTTTTGCTGTCGCGCACCGTGTGGGTGTACGTGGCGGCGGCGTTGACGCTGTTGGGAATTGCCGCGTTGCGCACCGAGGCGCTATGGCCGTTGTTGGTGCCGCTGTTTATCTGTATCGCCAGCCTGGGCTGCATTTTGCCGAACACTTCGGCCTGTGCCATGAGCGGGCAGGGGGCTCGGGCCGGCAGCGCCTCGGCGTTGCTCGGTTGCATTCAGTTCGGCGTGGCGGCAGGCGCGGCGTCGTTGGTCGGCGTGTTGCACGACGGCACGGCGATGCCGATGGCCATGGTCATCAGCCTCTGCGGTGTGCTGGCGGTGACCATTGCCATGGCGACCCAGCGCCTGCAACGGGCGAGGGCCGTACAGGCGCAGGTCTGACGTTCGGGTCAGCCAGCGGAACGTTGCTGGTTGAGAGGGAAGCGATGGGGCGCCTGGATCCGGGCTTGTAGCGTGTCGGCGAAGGCGCGGGCCTCGGCCTCACTGCGGAAGGTGATGGCCTCGCCGTCGAGACGAACTTGCCATTGGCTGCCAGGGGATTTTGCTAACGCTTTTATCAGGATTTTCATTGCTGACTTCCTCACGTAAAAGAATCGTGGCAAAGGCGGCCAATATAAACCTGAACGGGCGCGTAAATATGACAAGGATCAACTCTCGGACTAATGGTGTCGTCCATTACCTACGTAGATAACGGACGACACTGACAGCCGTTTTTTCAGAACCCTTCCAGCACGATCTTGCCCTTGGCCTTGCCGCTTTCCAGCAGGGCGTGGGCACGGCGCAGGTTCTGCGCATTGATCACACCGAAGTGCTCGCCTACCGTGGTTTTCAGGGTGCCGGCGTCGATCAGTTCGGCCACGCGGTTAAGCAGGTTGTGCTGCTCGATCATGTCGGGCGTCTCGAACATCGAACGGGTGTACATGAACTCCCAGTGCAGCGACAGGCTCTTGCGCTTGAGCTTGCTTACATCCAGGGCCTTGGGGTCGTCGATCAACGCCAGCTTGCCTTGGGGTTGCAGCGCTTCGACCAGTTGGTCCAGGTGATGCTCGGTCTGGGTCAGGCTGGCAACGTGGGTGACTTGCCCGTGACCGGCCTGTTTCAACGCTTCGCTCAGCGGTTGGCTGTGGTCGATCACCAGGTGTGCGCCCAGGGCCTTGGCCCATGCCTGGGTTTCGGGGCGTGAGGCGGTGCCGATGACCTTCAGCGCCGTGAGCTGGTTGGCCAGTTGAGTCAGGATCGAGCCCACACCACCGGCAGCGCCGACGATCAGCAGGCTCTGGCCTTGATCGTCTTTACCTTGCGCCACCTGCAAACGTTCGAACAACAGCTCCCACGCGGTGATGGCGGTCAACGGCAGTGCGGCCGCTTCGGCAAACCCCAGGCTCCTGGGCATATGGCCGACGATGCGTTCATCCACGGTGTGCAGTTCGCTGTTGCCGCCTGGGCGTACCAGGGAGCCGGCGTAGTACACCTTGTCGCCGGCCTTGAACAACGTCACGTCACTGCCGACCGCCTTGACCACACCAGCGACGTCCCAGCCCAGCACTTTGGCGGCGCCATTTTCCGGGGCGACGTTGTGGCGCACCTTGGTGTCCACCGGGTTGACCGAGATGGCTTTGACTTCTACCAACAGGTCACGGGGGCCGGCCACCGGGGCTGGTAGTTCGATGTCTTGCAGGGATGTGGGATCGTTGATCGGCAGTGAGGCGTAGTAGGCGATGGCTTTCATGATGACTCCAAGTGAATACGGTCAAGGTAGGCGCGTGCTTGTTCGCGAAGGTTGTTAACGATGACGCGGTGTTTCTGGTTTAGTGCGTCGTCCTTGGGTTTTTCGCGAGCAAGCTCGCTCCTACAGAAGAGGGAGATCAGGCGAGAAATTTCAGGCGCTTGAGTTCGAAGTGTTCGATCACATCGGCGGCCTTGGCACGAAAGCTCTGGATATGCGTGCTCTGGTCGTGGTCGGCCAGCGCCGCGTCGTCGCTCCAGCGCTCGAGCATGTAGAAGGTCTCGGGGTGTTGCAGGTCCTGGTGCAGGTCGTACTGCTCGCAACCGGCTTCCAGGCGAGTCGGTTCCAGCAGGCCGCGCAGCAACGTTTCCAGGGTGGCGTGCTGGCCGGGTTTGGCGACCAGCGTGGCGATGACATTAAAAGCGGTGGACATAGTCGACTCCTGGCACGGGCTAACGGGGTGGGCAGATGATTGGCTATTTCCCACGCCGATAAAAGCGGCTAAAACAGCAGGCTGTTTCAACCAAATATTGATAATGAGCGGAAAAGCATGCTGCGTTTTGATGATTTGCAGTTATTTGTGCGGGCCGCAGACTTGGGTAGCCTGTCGGCCGCGGCGCGGGTCATGGACTTGTCGCCGGCGGTGGCCAGCGCCGCGCTCAAGCGTATCGAACAGCAACTGGGCACGCGTTTGCTGGCGCGCTCAACCCGCAGCCTGCGCCTGACGGCCGAAGGCGAGGGCTTCCTGGAGTATGCGCGGGCGTCACTGAGCGCGCTGGATGAAGGGCGGCGCCTATTGGCCAGTGGCCAGGATCACGTCAGTGGTGTGCTGCAATTGTCGGCACCCTCGGATTTTGGTCGCAACCAACTGTTGCCATGGCTGGATGCGTTCCAGCAGGAGCATCCGCAACTGAACGTGCGCCTGTTGCTCGGTGATCGCATCGCCGACCTGTTCCGTCAGCCCGTGGACATTGCCCTGCGCTACGGCGAACCCGAAGACTCCAGCCTGATTGCGCTGCCCATCGCCCCGGACAATATTCGCGTACTCTGCGCCGCGCCCAGTTACCTCGCCCGGCATGGCGAGCCGCGCCATCTGGAACAACTGGCCCAGCACAATTGCCTGCTGTACATGCTCGGCAGCCGTGTGCACGACCATTGGGGTTTTTACGATGGCAAGCGCCATGTAAGCCTGACGGTCAGTGGCGATCGCTTCAGCGATGACGCTGATGTGGTGCGCCGCTGGGCGGTAGCGGGCATGGGCATTGCCTACAAGTCGTGGCTGGATGTGAGCACCGATGTGCTGGCCGGGCGCTTGCGTTTGATCCTGCCGGAACTGCAGGGCGAGCGCACCCCGCTCAACCTGCTGTGCGCCCACCGTGCGCAACTCAGTAAACCCATCAATCTGCTGCGGGACATGCTCGTGTCCCGTTGTGCGACATTGACCGCGCAGCGACCGGGGTGAATGGGTTCTCGGCAATAGCCTGCGCCACGCTCGGAAGTTTCACTCATATCCTGTCCTGATCTGCACTGTCAGACGCCGCGGAACCTATTGCCTGCGCACCTATACTTGGGCGTCAACCGCAGCAGAAAAAATGGTTTAACAGGGAGTGAATACATGGGAGCAGCACCTTGCATCAGTCAGATCGCCAGCTTGCTCGCCGAGCCTAAACGCACGGCCATGCTCTGGGCCTTGATGGACGGTTCGGCGAAGTCTTCAGAAGAACTGGCGGCTCTGGCCGAGTTGTCGCCAGCGTCAGCCAATGCTCATTTGGCGCGGCTGACCGGCAGCGGCCTGTTGCGAATCGAGGCGCGGCGAGGCCAGCGCCTGTTTCGGGTCGCGGCCGGCGATGTCAGTGCCGCCATCGATGCGTTGGCCAGCACCACCATGGCCAGCGCGGCCCGTAGCACCCCGGGTGTTTTGCCGCTGGCACTGCGGGCACCGCCGCTGCTGCGTCGCGCCCGCTGGTGCCACGGCCACCTCGGCGGCGAGCTGGCGGCGCAGCTGTATCAACGGATGCTTGAGGCCGGATGGCTCGAACGCCATGAGCCGCGTACCGAGGTGACGCCCAAGGGCGTGCAGGCGTTGGCGGAACTGGGCATTTTTACCCAGGCACTGGCAACGCCGCTGGCCTGCGACTGCTTCGACTGGAGCCAGCAGCAACCCCACCTGGGCGGTGCGTTGGGGGCGGGCTTGATGCAGCTGTTTTTGCAGGCGACCTGGATCAGCGTGATCAACGAATCTCGGGCCTTGTCTGTTACGGATGTGGGGCTTGAGCACATAGCCCGCATCGCCAAACTGTAGGAGCGAGCTTGCTCGCGAAAAACGTGAGTGCGCCGCGTTTTATGCAGATGCCCCGCGTTATCGTTGACGATCTTCGCGAGCGAGCTCGCTCCTACAGGAGTTGGCGTCGTTCTCAGGTGTTGTCAGGTCGCATCCAGCAATAGCCGGCGCAAACGATACCGCACACTCGCAAGGGGGATTTTTCATACGAGGGGTGCGGCATGGGTAGGCAGGGTTATAGCGCGGCGGAACGCCTGGAACGGTTGCCCATCAGCGGTTACCACCGAATCATTTTCATCATCATCGCCCTGGCGTTTTTTTTCGACTCCATGGACCTGGCGATGATGACCTTCCTGTTGGGCTCGATCAAAACCGAGTTTGGCCTGAGCACGGCCCAGGCCGGGTTACTGGCCAGTTCGAGTTTTTTCGGCATGGTGGTGGGCGCTTCGCTGTCCGGGATGCTTGCTGATCGCTTTGGGCGTAAACCGGTGTTCCAGTGGAGCATCGTACTCTGGGGCCTGGCGAGCTACCTGTGTTCCACGGCGCAGACGGTGGAGACGCTGACGTTGTTCCGGATTTTGCTGGGCATCGGCATGGGCATGGAGTTTCCCATTGCCCAGTCGATGTTGTCGGAGCTGATCCCCGCTAAAAGACGCGGGCGTTACATCGCCTTGATGGATGGTTTCTGGCCATTGGGTTTTGTGGCTGCGGGCGTGTTGTCTTACTTCTTGTTGCCGGTGATTGGCTGGCGCGACATCTTCCTGGTGCTGGCGATACCGGCGGTGTTTGTGTTGGCTATCCGTTTCTTTATCCCGGAGTCACCGCGCTGGCTGGAACAGGCTGGGCGCCATGAGGCGGCGGACAAGGTGTTGCTGGGTATCGAGCAGAAGGTGCGCGATTCCCTGGGCCGTGCCGACCTGCCCGAGCCGATTGCCCTGCCACGGATCGAGAGTGCACCGGGGACGTTTTTCTCCGCGTTCCAGCAGTTGTGGTCGGCGCAGTACCGTCAACGCACGATGATGATCTGGAGTGTGTGGTTCTTCGCCCTGCTTGGGTTCTACGGGTTGACGTCGTGGTTGAGTGCGTTGTTGCAGCAATCGGGTTTTGCCGTGACCCAGTCGGTGTATTACACGGTGATCATTTCCCTGGGCGGGATCCCAGGCTTTTTGATGGCCGCGTGGTTGGTCGAGCGCTGGGGACGCAAGCCCGTGTGCGTGGTGACCTTATTGGGCGGCGGGGTGATGGCGTTTCTGTATGGGCAGAGCGCAGTGTTTGGCGGCAACGTGGGCCTGCTGATCACCTCGGGGTTGTTGATGCAGTTCTTCCTGTTTGGCATGTGGGCGGTGCTTTACACCTACACGCCGGAGTTGTATCCCACCTCGGCACGTGCGACCGGCTCGGGGTTTGCGTCGGCGATTGGGCGGGTTGGCTCGTTGCTCGGGCCGTTGGTGACCGGGCTGGTGTACCCGATAACCGGGCAGGGCGGGGTATTTGCCTTGGGCGCGCTGTGCTTTGCGGTGGCGGCGCTGGTGGTGTGGCTGTTCGGGATGGAGACCAAGGGCAAGACCCTGGAAGAGCTCACCCAGGCTTGAAGCTGATGGGGCCATGTGGGAGCCGGGCTTGCCCGCGATAGCGGTAGGTCAGGCAGTAAGAGGCTGGCTGATGCACCGCTATCGCAGGCAAGCCAGCTCCCACAGGTTGAGTCCAAGTCTATTCAGTTATGGCTTCACGAGCCGCGCATCCAGGCTGTTCTGTGCCAGGCGTTTAGCCTGGTCCTGGGTCATGCCCAGGCTGGTGTGCAGCGCATGGAAGTTCTCGGTGACGTAACCGCCGAAGTACGCCGGGTCATCCGAGTTCACCGTGACCTTCACGCCACGTTCGAGCATGTCGAGGATGTTGTGCTGGGCCATGTCGTCGAACACGCAGAGCTTGGTGTTGGACAGCGGGCACACGGTCAACGGGATCTGCTCGTCGATGATGCGCTGCATCAAGCGCTCGTCTTCGATGGCGCGCACGCCATGGTCGATGCGTTGGATTTTCAGCAGGTCGATGGCTTCCCAGATGTACTCGGGCGGGCCTTCTTCACCGGCGTGGGCCACGGTCAAAAAGCCTTCGTGACGGGCACGGTCGAACACGCGCTGGAACTTGCTCGGTGGGTGGCCCATTTCGGAGCTGTCCAGGCCCACGGCCACGAACGCGTCACGGAACGGCAGCGCCTGGTCGAGAGTTTTCTGCGCTTCGTCTTCGCTCAAGTGGCGCAGGAAGCTGAGGATCAAACCGCTGGTGATGCCCAGTTGCTGCTCGCCGTCTTTGAGTGCAGCGGCGATGCCGTTGAGCACCACTTCGAACGGCACGCCACGGTCGGTGTGGGTTTGCGGGTCGAAGAAGGGTTCGGTGTGGATCACGTTCTGGGCCTTGCAGCGCAGCAGGTAGGCCCAGGTCAGGTCGTAGAAGTCCTGGGACGTGCGCAGCACATCGGCGCCCTTGTAATACAGGTCGAGAAACTCTTGCAGGTTGTTGAAGGCGTAGGCCTTGCGCAGGGTTTCGACGTCGTTCCATGGCAGCGCAATCTTGTTGCGCTCGGCCAGGGCGAACAGCAGCTCAGGCTCCAGCGAGCCTTCCAGGTGCAGGTGCAATTCAGCCTTGGGCAGGGCGTTGAGCCAATCGTACATTTTTAAAATCTCATCAGGTGCAATGGCGGCATTCTACAGGCCATGGCTGAAATAATCGGCAAAACCTGACCAGCAGGAGAGTATTTCTGTCACTCACGCAAGGGCGGCCTGAACTAAGGTGTAACGAAACGTTAGCGGCTCGGCGCAGTCTGTACCCCATCAAAGACTGATTTGTTGTACGAAAAGGCCCGGAATGCTCACATCCCTCAAGCAAGAAAAATTCATGCTGCTGGCGCTGATTGCCGCCATTGCCGCTTACCCGCTGGAACACTGGATGCTCCACAGCAGCCAACTGGTTGCGCTGCTGGCCGGCTTCGCGCTGATCGCGTTTATCGTGATGGCATCGATGCGCGTGGCTCATCATGCCGAGCAGTTGGCGGAAAAAGTCGGCGACCCCTACGGCACCATGATCCTGACCCTCGCCGCGGTATTGGTGGAAGTGGTGATCCTGGCGATCATGATGAGCAACGAGCCATCGCCCACCCTGGTGCGCGACACCATCTACTCGGCGGTGATGCTGGATATCAACGGCATCCTCGGCCTGGCTGCGCTGATGGGCGGCATCAAGCATGGTGAGCAGTCCTACAACGATGACTCGGCGCGCACCTACAGTGTGATGATCCTTACCGCCATGGGTGTGTCGATGGTGGTGCCGGAATTTATCCCCGAAGCTGACTGGAAAATTTACTCGGCCTTCACCATTGGCGCGATGGTGGTGCTTTACACCTTGTTCCTGCGCATGCAGGTGGGGCCGCACAGTTATTTCTTCAGCTACAGCTACCCGGAAAAACGCCGTAAGAAACAGCCGGAAGACGAGCACGCGCCGTCTGTCAGCCTGACGTTTTCCATTGCGACCCTGGTGTTTGGGGTGATCGTGATTGGCGCGCTGGCCGAGGTGATGTCCAAGACCCTCGACCTGGGCCTGGAAGGCACAGGCGCACCGCCGGTGATTACCGCGATTGTGGTGGCGGCTATCTCGGCGGCGCCGGAAATCCTCACGGCACTGCGCGCCGCGTTGGCCAACCGCATGCAGTCGGTGGTCAACATCGCGCTGGGGGCTTCGTTGTCTACGGTGATCCTGACGGTGCCGGTGATGGAAGCCATGGCGCTCTATACCGGGCAGCCGTTCCAGATGGCGATGACGCCGGTGCAAACGGTGATGGTGTTTATCACGCTGATCGTCAGTGCGATCAACCTCAACGATGGTGAAACCAATGCGATAGAAGGGATGACGCATTTTGTGTTGTTTGCGACCTTTATCATGCTGTCGCTGTTGGGGCTGTAACCCGATTTGAAAGGCGCCGCAGATCCAATGTGGGAGCCGGTTTTTGGGGGCGCTACGCACCCCAGCGGGAGCAAGCTCCCTCGCCACAGAAGCCCGCTCCCACATTTTTGATTGGCGCCTGGCTTAGGTGCCCGCGATCAACTGGCGCGCTGCCTGGCTGTGATCGGCGATCAAGCCTTTAAGATCTAGCCCTTCGACTTGTCCATCGATCACGCGCCATTGACCCGCGATCATCACCCGGTCTGCCCGGTCCGCACCGCACAACAGCAGTGCTGAAATCGGATCATGGCTGCCGGAGAAGCGCAGTTCATCGAGCTTGAACAGTGCCAGGTCCGCCTGTTTGCCGACGGCCAACTCGCCAATGTCCGTGCGCCCCAGTAACTGCGCCGAGCCCTTGGTGGCCCAGCCCAATACGCCTTCGGGGGTGATCTTTTCCGCGCCATAACGCAGGCGCTGGATGTACAGGGCCTGGCGCGCTTCAAGGATCATGTTCGAGGCGTCGTTGGAAGCCGAGCCGTCCACGCCCAAGCCGATCGGGGCGCCGGCGGCAAGCAGGTCCAGGGTGGGGCAGATGCCGGAGGCCAGGCGCATATTCGAGCTTGGGCAATGGCAGATGCCGGTGCCGGCGGCGCCCAGGCGCGCAATTTCATCCGGGTTGAAGTGAATGCCGTGGGCCAGCCACGTGCGCGGGCCGAGCCAGCCGACGCTGTCGAGGTAATCCACGGTACGCAGCCCGAAGCGTTGCAGGCAGAAATCTTCCTCATCGAGGGTTTCCGCCAGGTGAGTGTGCAGGCGCACATCCAACTGGTTGGCCAGTTCGGCACTGGCTTGCATGATTTGGGGGGTGACGGAAAACGGCGAGCACGGCGCCAGGGCGATCTGGATCTGCGCGCCGTCACCGCGCTGGTGATATTCGCGGATCAGGCGCTGGCTGTCGTCGAGGATCACCTGGCCTTGCTGCACCGTTTGCTGCGGCGGCAGGCCGCCATCGGCTTCGCCCAGGCTCATGGAACCGCGGGTGAGCATGGCGCGCATGCCCAGTTCGCGCACGGTCTCGACCTGCACATCAATGGCGTTTTCCAGGCCATCGGGGAACAGGTAATGGTGATCGGCTGCCGTGGTGCAGCCCGAGAGCAGCAGTTCAGCCAAGGCGACTTTGCTGGCCAGGGCGAGTTTTTCCGGGGTGAGCCGTGCCCATACCGGGTACAGGGTTTTCAGCCAGGGAAACAGCGGTTGGTTGACCACCGGGCCCCAGGCGCGGGTGAGGGTTTGATAGAAGTGGTGGTGGGTGTTGATCAGCCCAGGCAGCACCACATGCTCGCGGGCATCGAACACCTGGGCGCAAGGCTGCGCAGGCGCTTGCCCTTGGGCCAGTACTTCGGTGATGACACCGTCTTGCAGCACCAGGCCGCCACGTGCATCGAGGCCATTGGCAGTGAAAATCGCGAGGGGGTTTTTTAACCAGGTACGGGTCGCAGGCATTGGCCGGCTCCTCTGAATGATGGGTTCAGGTTTGCCAGCTCAGTGTTGCCCTGTCTGCTGATCCAGGGTCGCCGGGGAGGGCGAGGAGGGCAGTCTAACTCTGTAGGAGCGAGCTTGCTCGCGAAAATCGTCAATGATGATGCGGGCAGTCTGGTTTGACGCGGTGCCTGGGCGTTTTTCGCGAGCAAGCTCGCTCCTTCAGTTGGGGGGGTTACCAGGTGATGGTGTCGCCTTTGTAGTCGATGAAGTGATGGCCGCCTTTGCCGGTGTAGGCATTTACCTGGTCCACCAGGCCGCGCACGCTGGTCTCGACGTCGATGTGCGCGTTTTCACCGCCCATGTCGGTTTTCACCCAGCCCGGATGCAGCGACAGCACCGTGGGTTTGTGCTCGCCCAGTTGCGTGATAAAGCTATTGGTCATCGAATTGAGGGCGGCCTTGCTGGCTTTGTACAGCGCCAGGTCCGAGCCGTCGGGAATGGTCACGCTGCCCAGTACCGAACTCATGAAGGCCAGCACGCCGGTGTCTTTGCGGATCTGCCCGACAAAACGCTGCGCCAGGTTGATCGGCGCCACCGCGTTGGTGAAGAACAACTGACCGACTTGCGCCAGGGTCGCATGGCCGGGCTCCTGGTTGGCCGGGCCCTTGACGCCGGCGTTGACGAATAGCAGGTCAAAGGTGCGGTCTTTCAGGCGTTGGGCCAGGGCGATCACGGCTTGCTGATCGTCCATGTCTAACTTCTCGATCTGCACCGGCCCCACGGCCTTCAGGGCATCGGCCTTGTTCGGATCGCGCACGGTGGCGGTCACGTCCCAGCCGTCCTGGAGCAGTTGCTTGACCAGGCCAAGGCCCAGCCCGCGCGAGGCGCCGATGATCAGTGCGGTTTTTGGCGTAGACATGAAAGGCTTCCTTTGAAATCGCGGTTCAGGGAGTTCAGCGCATAACAGTAGCAGTTTCAGCGTTCGAGCAGGATGCGCCCACGGCTGAGGTCGGCGAGCTGGGTTTGCAGGGTGTCGATGTGCGCCTCCCCCAGGGCGAGCTGCAACTCTACGCCGTTGGCGGTGAAGGTTTCTTCCACCACAAGCCCGCCGAGTTCAGCGACACGCAGCTTCACCAGGTTCAGTTCGGAGAACCCGCAGGCGCAACGCAGGGGGACGCGGCTGATCAGCTCGATGCGTTCGGCATTCTGAAGGCATTTATTGGCCCCACCGCCATAGGCCCGGGCCAATCCACCCGTGCCCAGTTGAATGCCGCCGTACCAGCGGATTACCAAGACGGCCACCTGATCAAAGCCCTGGGCCTCGATGGCCGCAAGAATCGGGCGCCCGGCGGTGCCTCCGGGTTCGCCGTCATCGCTGCTGCGGTATTGATCGCCCAGCTTCCAGGCCCAGCAGTTGTGCGTGGCGTTGAGGTCGCTGTGCTGCTCGAAAAACGCCTGGGCGTCCTGCGGGCTGGTAATCGGCGCCGCCAAGGTGATAAAGCGACTTTTGCGTATTTCTTCACGAAACTCGCAAAAGCCGGTGAGCGTAAAAGACATAAATCGCTTCGTTTATAGGGCTGGCTTGATGCCGCAGCCTTTGAGAATGATATGGATCAGGTTGGTGCCAGCATCTTCCATGTCCTGCTTGGTCAGCTTGGTGCGACCGGTAACACGGCAGATCTGGGTGGCGAAGTCAGCGTAGTGCTGGGTGCTGCCCCACAGCAGGAAGATCAGGTGCACGGGGTCGACGGGGTCCATTTTGCCGGCGTCGATCCACGCCTGGAATACCGCGGCACGGCCACTGAACCAGGCCCGATAGTCCTGGCCGAAATATTCAGTGAGGCATTCGCCGCCGCTGATGATCTCCATGGCGAAGATTCGCGAGGCTTGGGGCTGGCGGCGCGAGAATTCCATCTTGGTGCGGATGTAGCGAGCGAGCGCCACGGCCGGGTCGTCCTCGGCGGTCAGCGCGTTGAAGGTGCTGTCCCACAGTTCGAGGATATTGCTCAGCACTGCGACGTACAGGCCCAGCTTGTTGGTGAAGTAGTAGTGCAAGTTGGCCTTGGGCAACCCGGCACTGGCAGCGATGGTGTTCATGCTGGTGCCTTTGTAGCCATGGCGCGCGAATTCATCTTCAGCAGCCTGGAGAATCGCTTGTTCGTTCTTTTGCCGAATGCGGCTGGCGGGTTTACCGGCGTGGTTGCTGTGGGCAGGAACTTCGAGGCTCATGGAGGTTTCCGTGCTGATCGAGAGAGACGACGTGTGCACAGATAACCCACCCTCAAGCCTCAGACAAGTCCTGATGCAATAAAACCGTCAAAGCGATTCCAGGCTGTCGCGTTCCGGGTTGTGGTTTGCGGCGGCGGTACTTGCCTTGGCCTCCGGCAGTAACAGGCACAACACAATGGCGGTGATGCCGCCGCTGGTGATGGCGGAGTCGAACAGGTTCTGCACCAGAGTCGGCATCAGGTGCAGCAGGTTGGGTTGCGCGGCGATACCCAGGCCAACGCCGAACGAAGTGGCGATGATCAGCATGCTGCGTCGGTCCAGCGGCGCCTGGGCGAGGATGCGCACGCCAGCTGCGGCCACGCTGCCGAACATCACCAGGGTGGCACCGCCCAATACCGGCTTGGGGATTTGCTGTAGCACGGCGCCAATCAGCGGAAACAGGCCCAGACAGAACAGCAACACGCCGATGTATAAACCGACGTAACGGCTGGCCACGCCGGTGAGTTGGATCACGCCATTGTTCTGGGCAAACGTGGTGTTGGGGAAGGCGCTGAAGGTGGCGGCGATCATGCAGCTCACCCCATCGCCGAGCACGCCGCCCTTGAGCCGGCTTATATAGGAAGGGCCGCTGATGGGTTGGCGGGCAATCATGCAATTGGCGGTGAGGTCGCCGACGGTTTCGATGCTGCTGATCAGATAAATCAGCGCAATCGGCAGGAAGGCGCTCCAGTCGAAGTTGAAACCAAAGCGGAAGGGCGTAGGCAGGCTGACCAGTGGCAGGTCAGGCAAAGCCTGGGGAACAAGTTTGCCACTGAGCCACGCCGCCAGGCTGCCCAGGGCCAGGCCGATGATGATGGCCGACAAACGTACCCAGGGCGTATTCGAGCGGTTGAGCAGGATGATCGTCAAAACCACGAACAGGCCCAGCGCCAGGTTGGCGGGGGCGCCGAAGTCCGGTGCATTGAAACCGCCGCCGAGGTCGGTGATGCCCACTTTGATCAGGCTGATGCCGATCAGCGTAATCACAATGCCGGTCACCAGTGGTGTGATCACGCGGCGCAGTTGGCCGATAAAGCGGCTCAATACAATCTGCACCGCCGCACCGAAGAAGCACACGCCGAAAATCATCGCCAGAATGTCTTCCGGGCTGCCACCGCGTTGCTTCACCAGAAAGCCTGCCGACAACACCGCGCCGAGAAACGCAAAGCTGGTGCCTTGCAGGCAGATCATGCCGGCACCGATGCCAAACGGCCTGCGTGCCTGGATGAAGGTGCCTACGCCGGAAACCATCAACGCCATGCTGATCAGGTAGGGCAAGTGAGCGGTGAGGCCGAGGGTGGAGCCAATGATCAGCGGCGGCGTGATGATGCCGACGAACGCCGCCAGTACATGTTGCAAGGCCGCGAGTAGAGCAGGCAGTGGTTTTGGGCGGTCATTGAGGCCGTAGATCAGGTCGCTGGGGCTGGAGGATTCTGGGGGCATGGCGGGTTAACTCAAGGCGGACGGTTCAAGGTCCTTGAGCCCTTGCAAAAAGCTGTCCATGTGCTCAGCTTTTTGTGTAGCGCCCGATTTAGCGGGTGGCGGCCAGGCTTTCGAGGAAACTTTCCAGCACCAAATGAGGGCGACGGCCCTTGCGCGTGACCGATGCCAGGCTCAAATCGTAAAAACGTGTAGCCGGTTTCAGCGCACGCAGTCGGCCTTGTTGTACCCACAGGCTGGCGTAGTGATCGGGCAAGTAGCCGATATAGCGCCCGGTGAGAATCAGGAATGCCATGCCTTCACGGTCTGAGGCGCTGGCAGTGCAGTTGAGCGCCTGGTAATGGGCCTGGATCTCCGCGGGCAAGCGGAAGGTGGGGGCGATGGCGTCCTGGCTGTCGATGCGTTCGTCGTCGAGTTGCTTGTTATCGGCGTAAAACAGCGGGTGGCCGACCGCGCAATAGAGCAAGGAGCGTTCGCTGTACAGCGGCTGGTATTCCAGGCCCGACAGTGCGCTGGCCTGGGGCACCACACCGACGTGCAGGCGACCGTCGAGTACGCCTTGCTCCACTTCATTGGGGGCGATCATGCGGATCTGGATCTGCACGTCCGGGCCGCGTTCCTTCAACTGCGCCAATGCGTGGGTGATGCGCATATGGGGCAGGGTCACCAGGTTGTCGGTAAGGCCAATGATCAGTTCGCCACGCAAATGTTGGTGCAGGCCGTTGACCTCGGTGCGAAAACTTTCCAGGGCACTCAGCAGTTGCAGGGCAGATTGATAGACCTCGCGGCCTTCTTCTGTCAGAGAGAACCCGGCGCGGCCGCGTTGGCAGAGCCTCAGCCCGAGCCGTTGTTCGAGGTCGCTCATCTGCTGGCTGATGGCCGAGCGCCCGATGCCAAGGACGGTTTCCGCTGCCGAGAAGCCGCCGCACTCCACCACGCTGCGAAAAATGCGCAGCAGGCGAATATCGAAGTCACTGACTTGCGCCAAAGGGTCGGGACGACGGCTGCTCATAGTTTAGTGAGGCCCTGACTGAAGGTTAGAAGAGTTGGATTTCACCGACTTTATCCCCGTGGCAATTTAGCTGCAACAACGCTTTTTCAATCCCGACGCTGCCTTTTGCCCTGCGAGGTTTTGCTGATGAACATGCCCGAAAACGCCCCATCGTCCCTGGCCAGCCAATTGAAGCTGGATGCGCACTGGATGCCTTACACCGCCAACCGTAACTTCCAGCGCGATCCGCGCCTGATCGTGGCCGCCGAAGGTAGCTGGTTGACCGATGACAAGGGGCGCAAGGTCTATGATTCGTTGTCGGGCCTGTGGACCTGTGGCGCCGGGCATACGCGCAAGGAAATCCAGGAAGCGGTCGCCAAGCAATTGGGCACCTTGGACTACTCCCCAGGCTTTCAGTACGGTCATCCGTTGTCCTTCCAGTTGGCGGAAAAGATCACTGACCTGACCCCAGGCAACCTCAATCATGTGTTCTTTACCGACTCGGGCTCTGAATGCGCCGATACAGCGGTGAAAATGGTGCGGGCCTACTGGCGCCTGAAAGGCCAGGCCACCAAGACCAAGATGATTGGGCGCGCCCGGGGTTACCACGGCGTGAACATCGCCGGTACCAGCCTGGGCGGTGTGAACGGTAACCGTAAGCTGTTTGGCCAGGCGATGATGGATGTCGACCATCTGCCTCACACCTTGCTGGCCAGCAATGCCTTCTCTCGGGGCATGCCGGAGCAGGGCGGTATTGCCTTGGCCGATGAGTTGCTCAAGCTGATCGAGCTGCATGACGCGTCGAACATCGCAGCCGTGTTTGTCGAGCCGATGGCCGGTTCCGCTGGTGTATTGGTGCCACCGCAGGGTTATCTCAAGCGTCTGCGCGAAATTTGCGACCAGCACAATATCCTGTTGGTGTTCGACGAAGTGATCACAGGCTTTGGCCGCACCGGCTCGATGTTCGGTGCCGACAGCTTCGGCGTGACCCCGGACCTGATGTGCATCGCCAAGCAAGTCACCAACGGCGCTATCCCGATGGGCGCGGTGATTGCCAGCAGCGAGATCTACCAGACCTTCATGAACCAGGCGACGCCGGAATACGCCGTGGAATTCCCCCACGGCTACACCTACTCGGCGCACCCGGTGGCTTGCGCGGCGGGCCTGGCGGCATTGGACCTGTTGCAGAAAGAAAACCTGGTGCAGAGCGTGGCTGAAGTCGCGCCGCACTTTGAGAATGCGCTGCACGGTTTGAAGGGCAGCAAGAATGTGATCGACATTCGCAACTACGGCCTGGCCGGTGCGATCCAGATTGCCCCGCGCGATGGGGATGCCATCGTGCGCCCATTCGAGGCCGGCATGGCGTTGTGGAAAGCCGGTTTCTATGTGCGTTTTGGCGGCGACACCCTGCAGTTCGGGCCAACCTTCAACAGCAAGCCGCAGGACCTGGACCGTCTGTTTGACGCGGTCGGCGAAGTGCTGAACAAGATCGACTGATTTCTCCTTCTATATAGAACAATTTTTCAGGAGCCCTGCATGAGCCTTATCCAGCATTTGATCAACGGTGAACTGGTCAACGACAGCGGTCGTAGTGCCGACGTCTATAACCCGTCCACTGGCCAGGTGATTCACCAGGTGCCGTTGGCCAGCCGTGAAACCATTCAACAGGCGATTGACGCAGCCAAGGCGGCGTTTCCGGCTTGGCGCAATACGCCGCCGGCCAAGCGTGCCCAGGTGATGTTCCGTTTCAAGCAACTGCTGGAACAGAACGAATCACGGATCTCGCAGTTGATCAGCGAAGAACATGGCAAGACCCTGGAAGACGCAGCAGGTGAGCTCAAGCGTGGGATCGAGAACGTCGAGTACGCGTGCTCGGCGCCGGAGATTCTCAAGGGTGAATACAGCCGCAACGTAGGGCCGAACATTGACGCATGGTCGGACTTCCAGCCGTTGGGCGTGGTGGCGGGTATTACTCCGTTCAACTTCCCGGCGATGGTGCCGCTGTGGATGTACCCGCTGGCGATTGTCTGCGGTAACTGTTTCATCCTCAAACCTTCAGAGCGCGACCCGAGCTCGACGTTGTTGATCGCGCAGCTGTTGCAGGAAGCCGGGCTGCCTAAAGGCGTGCTCAGTGTGGTGCATGGCGACAAGGGCGCGGTGGATGCACTGATCGAAGCGCCGGAAGTCAAGGCCTTGAGCTTTGTAGGCTCGACGCCGATTGCCGAGTACATTTATTCCGAAGCGACCAAACGTGGCAAGCGTGTGCAAGCGCTGGGCGGGGCGAAGAACCACGCGGTGCTGATGCCGGATGCAGATCTGGATAACGCCGTGAGTGCCCTGATGGGCGCAGCTTATGGTTCCTGCGGTGAGCGTTGCATGGCGATCTCGGTGGCTGTGTGCGTGGGCGACCAGGTAGCGGATGCGTTGATCGCCAAGCTGGTGCCGCAGGTCAAGGCGTTGAAGATTGGTGCGGGCACTTCTTGCGGCCTGGATATGGGCCCGCTGGTGACAGGGCAGGCGCGGGATAAAGTCAGTGGTTATATAGAAGATGGTGTGTCGGCGGGTGCGGAGCTGGTCGTTGATGGCCGTGGCTTGAGTGTTGCCGGGCATGAGCAAGGCTTTTTCCTAGGCGGTAGCCTGTTTGACCGCGTGACCCCTGAGATGCGTATCTATAAAGAAGAGATCTTTGGGCCAGTGCTGTGCGTAGTGCGGGTGGATAGCCTGGAAGCGGCGATGCAGCTGATCAATGATCATGAATACGGCAACGGTACTTGCATCTTCACCCGTGACGGTGAAGCGGCACGCCTGTTCTGTGATGAGATTGAAGTCGGCATGGTGGGGGTTAACGTGCCGCTGCCAGTGCCGGTTGCGTATCACAGCTTTGGCGGCTGGAAACGTTCGCTGTTTGGCGACTTGCATGCCTATGGGCCGGACGGGGTGCGTTTCTATACCCGTCGCAAGGCAATCACCCAGCGTTGGCCGCAACGGGCCAGCCATGAAGCGTCGCAATTCGCCTTCCCTAGCCTGTAAGGCTCGGTAGGTAGAAGGCCGGCCCCTTGGGGCCGGCCTTTGCGTTATTGGGGCTTTTTTGACTTATATGACAGAAATGTGAAAAAGAAGGTTGACGGCAGATTCTGGAAGCCTATAATTCGCCCCACTTCCGGCGCAGTCGAAACGGAAAACTCCTTGGTAAACAATGAGTTACGCAGTTCTTGGCAGCAAGTTGCTTCAGTTCATCGAAGCCAAAAGGAAGTTGAAAAAGAGGTGTTGACAGCAGCGTGTAACGCTGTAGA
>NZ_QODJ01000070.1:0-27242 GCF_009935965.1 Pseudomonas sp. L13 | reverse complement strand
GTCAGGGCGGAACCCTAAGTGGCCGTTACCGCAGCAATGGATATGTACTCGGTATAACAGTGTCGACTGTGAGGCCGCCTTCGCGAGCAAGCCCGCTCCCACAGTTGGATTGTGGGGTGTCTGGTAGATAAGCGTTGCCGCTATCGCAGGCAAGCCAGCTCCCACATTTGTACTGAGGCGCGTCAGGTAGATAAGCGTCGGCTGTCAGGCCCTCAAGGGAGCAAGCTCCCACAGTTTTGAATGTGTTTCAGATAAAAAAACGCCGACGCTGTAGTAGCCGTCGGCGTTGAAACCTTGAAGGGGTTTTGGCTTACATCAGAACGCTGGCACCACCGCGCCGTTGTACTTCTTCTCGATGAAAGCTTTGACTTCCGGGCTGGTAAGGGCCTTGGCCAGCTTCTGGATAGCATCGCTGTCCTTGTTGTCCGGGCGCGCCACCAGGAAGTTCACGTACGGCGACTTAGCGTCTTCGATGATCAACGCGTCCTTGGCCGGGTTCAGGCCGGCTTCCAGGGCGTAGTTAGTGTTGATCAGGTCGAGGTCAACCTGGTCCAGCACCCGTGGCAACAGGGCCGATTCCAGCTCTTTGAACTTCAGGTTCTTGGGGTTGCTGGCGATGTCTTTCGGCGTAGCCAAGGCGTTGGTCGGGTCTTTGAGGGTGATCACACCGGCCTTTTGCAGCAGCAACAGGGCACGGCCGCTGTTGGAGCCTTCGTTCGGGATAGCCACGGTGGCGCCGTCTTTCAGATCTTCAATTTTCTTGATCTTTTTCGAGTAGCCGCCGAAGGGTTCAACGTGCACGCCCACCACGGTAATCAGGTTGGTGCCCTTGCCCTTGTTGAAGTTTTCCAGGTACGGCAGGGTCTGGAAGTAGTTGGCGTCCAGGCGTTTCTCAGCCACTTGCACGTTCGGCTGTACGTAGTCGGTAAAGACTTTGATCTGCAGGTCCACACCTTCCTTGGCCAGGGTCGGCTTGATCAGCTCGAGGATTTCGGCGTGCGGAATCGGCGTAGCAGCCACCACCAGTTTCTCGTTGGCCTGGGCAAAGCCAGCAGTCAGGGCAGCCGCCAGAGCGGTAAACAACAGAACCTTTTTCATGCAATGTCCTTCTAACGACCGTTTTTATGTGAGGTGCCAGCGAAGTGCTATCGCGGCGTGGGAGGGACAATACCTAGATTTTTTATTCCCGAACAATATCTTTTATTCACGTTGATATTCCATTTTGCTCATACAGGAATTTACGCACCGATTCCTTCTCGGCTGGGCTGGCGCTGGCAAAAATTCGTCGCACTTGCTCCAGCGGCGAACCCGCCACCGGCAAGTTCAAATGCTCGGGCCAGATTTCATCGCCACTGCTCACTAGCAAGGCAAAGTGAATGACGTTTTCCAGTTCGCGGGTATTGCCCGGCCAGGTGTGTTGCTCCAGCACCTGCTGGGCGGCGTCGCTGATCAGCGGCACCGGGAGGTCCAGGCGCTGGCTGTAGATGCCGAGGAAATATTCGGCCAGGGACAAGATATCTCCCACCCGCTCGCGTAGCGCTGGCAGGTCCAGCCGGCCCTCACTCAAATAATGAAACAGGCGCTCATGAAACTTGCCCACGGCCACGGCCTGGGCCAGGTCAATGCTGGTGGCGGCCACCAGGCGCACATCCACCGGGCTCGGCTGATGGGCACCGACACGGGTGACTTCGTGGTTTTCCAGGGCTGCGAGCAACTTCACCTGGATCGGCAGCGGCAAGTCGCCAATCTCATCCAGGTACAAGGTGCCGCCGTTGGCCGAGCCGAACCATCCCGCCCGGCTGCTCGCCGCGCCACTGTGGCTACCGGCGGCATAGCCGAACAACTCGGCATCGGCATAGGTGGGGCTGATGGCGCCACAGTTGACCGAGACAAACAGGCCAGTACGGTCACTGCCACGGTGGATGTGCCGCGCCAGCAATTCTTTACCGCTGCCGGTTTCACCGCGAATCAATACGGGTAAAGCGCGCGGCGCCAGGCTTTCCAACTCTTCACGCAGTTGGCGTGAGCGTGGGTCGACGAACACCAGCGCCTTGGCGCGGATGCTCAACGGGCTTTTTTCGGCATCGGGAAAGGTCAGCAGCGGCTGGCCGTAGGTTTCATGCAGACTCATGGCAGGCTCCCGCCCCAATCCACTCTGGGACGGGCGTTGTAAAAAATTTAGGCGCTGCGCCGAGCATGGTGCTCGAGGCGATGTTGCAGGCGATAGAGGTAAGCAAAACCTTGCTCCCAGCGCCGATGACCGGACTTCACATTGATATGCCCGGCGCCCGAGAGGATGCCGGCTTCGGCGCCCCACTGACGCGCCAGTTCCAGCGCCCTGGGGGCGCTCACGGCACTGTCGTTGTCGGAGCTGACCACCTGGCTGGGGAATGGCAGCAGGTCAGTGGGAATAGGTGCGAAATTGCGCAGTGCAGGGGCACACGCAGGGCGCTCGACATCCGCCGGAGCCACCAGCAACGCACCGCGTACCTGTCGCAAGAACTGCACGGGTGCGGTGGCGGCCCAGTGGGCCACGGTGATGCAGCCCAGGCTATGGGCAATCAGGATGACGGGTGTGCTGTCGGCAGCAATGGCCTCTGCCAGCGCGGCGACCCAATCCTCGCGACGCGGCGTCAGCCAATCGGCCTGCTCGACCCGCGCGCTGTTGGGCAAGCTGTTCTGCCAATGGGTTTGCCAATGATCTTCTGGCGATCCTTGCCAGCCCGGCACGATCAGATAACGAATCGACTCGCTGTGCATGGGTGTGCCCTCCTGCAGCGTTTAACGTTGCTGACCAGTATAAGGGCCACCCAACAATCAAATAAGGAATAAAAAGGAATTTATTAATAACCATTTTGAATTATGTATCGATGAAAATGTGACCATCGCTCCCCTTTCGACACTCAGGTGAAAGGGGAGCGATGGCTACAGCTGAGACTGTCAGCACGTTGGATGGACGCAAGCCACTGCTAGTGACTCGCCACGTTTTTCTGACTCAACGCGAGTGATGCATAGAGTGCTCGGCGCCGATGGTGACGCCAAATTTATGGTTCATTGGCATATAAAAATCGCGGATTTTCATGTAATTTTTTGCATAGTCATCGGGAAGCAAAAAACGCGCATTGAGTAGTTCAGTAACTTCATCAACGATCGGGAAAAAACCATATTTTTCTTGCTCCAACACATCACTAAACATTCTCGGCCCGGTGACCTCAAAGATCCTCGTTTCATACTCCTTATAGGCTTGCTGTTCGGCAGCGCTCAACCCCTCTTTAAAGAAGGGGCGATTGGCAGCAAGCCAAGATTCGTTCGCCTTATACCGCTGGTACGATTCCTCCAGTATCTTATCGAAGACAGGATTTTCAGGATGACTTGCAAAGTTGCTGGTATTAAACCCTTTGAAGTCCGTCGGCGCATAAGTAACAGGTGAATTCATCAAGATATCATTGGGTGAAGCTTTTAGCGTGACGTCGCCTACGTTAAACATTAGCGTATCGTCGGTATCCAGATAAATACCGCCGTACTTCTTCATCAACGCTACGCGCATCACGTCCGATGAGGCTGATAAATTTTGCCCTTGCCCTGAGCGGAAATATTGATACATCTCTCCGTACTTACCGGCATTCAGTGTTTGAAAGGCTTCATCTTCTTTCAAGTCATGCACTTCAAGCCCGCCCACCCTATGATCCAAAGCGGACTTTATTTTCTGAAATGCACTGGCATCATTCGCATCCACATGAACAACCGACTTGTACCCAGGGCTTTTTCTCGCGTTCTCAATAATGTTCTCGAGCAAGTGCTCTGGCATTTCATTGCCGGCCCAAAAATAATGGATTACCTTAGGCACTTCTGTTGCACCGGACGGCAGCGACGGCAACCTCGGCAACTTAAGCGTCTTACTTATCATAGAAGCCGGTGCGTTTTTATTTCCTGCAATCGCTTCAGCTTTGGACCCCGCCTGCCATCCTCCTCGATCGTTACGCCAATAAAACAGGTCATTGACTTGACCATTCTCCTTGAGCCCGCGCCAAAGGCCTGCCTCTACGTCATAGGTGACTTTCGTGCCGTATTGACCCACATGAACCATGTAATCTTCCGAGAGCAGTTGATGTACACCGTCCATGGGGACCGTGAACTCTTCAAGGATCTTGGGAGACGAGACGGGCCCCATCGGGTAGCCGATCTGCCCATTGACTCGCCGTGGTGGGTTGAAGTTCGGGCGCCCTTGTTCAGAGGCTTGCGCGGTCGTCTGGGCTGCAGCATCAGCGCCTGCTGCAACGCCCTCGCTGGACATCCTCTCAGTCAGCACTTTGGCAAGCGGCGCGCCCGCGTGGGAGACTAATGGCGGTACAGCGTTCAATACCCCAAAAACAATGCGGTCAGAAGCCGTCGCTTTGCCTTTGACGGCATCATCAATGCCGATACCTGCCTGGGTAGCCCCGGCAGCCAGGAAGAACACATCCAGCCCTATTGCCACCTCGGGCATGACCAAGGCCAGGGGCGTCATGAACATGGCGACTTTGGTCGCCTCTTCCACGCCCTGCAATATTTTGTTCTTGGTGTAGTCGCCATCACTGACGATTGCATTTTCCGCGTCCGAATAGGACCGCGCCTTTTGTCGAACCTTGACCGCTTCAAAGGGATCGTCCTGCACCCGATCAACGGTAATGAAGCGATCCGGCAGCCAACCGTTGAGCTTGGAAAGGACAGAGCCGCCTGAGGCCTGCGCATCGGACCAGTTCCCCATACCCTCCAACGATTGGCGCACACCATCAGAAAAGGATTTATTGGCCTGATCCTTGAGGGAAAAATGCGTCAACAGTGATTCGCGCTTTACCGGATCCGCCGCCTGTTTGGCCAGCCACGTTTTCATTTGCGCAGGATTGTCAAAACGATGGATCGGCGACGAGTTACCGGGGATATAAAGCAACGTCAGCTGGGTTTTCCGGTCGGTCACGCACATCAAGTCGGTCGACTGCAGACCATTGAT
The DNA here is from genome assembly GCF_009935965.1 of Pseudomonas sp. L13. Taxonomy (NCBI): domain Bacteria; kingdom Pseudomonadati; phylum Pseudomonadota; class Gammaproteobacteria; order Pseudomonadales; family Pseudomonadaceae; genus Pseudomonas; species Pseudomonas sp. L13. The sequence goes on along the minus strand of NZ_QODJ01000070.1, from coordinate 22,252 downwards.
GCTCAGCAAACCGATATCCAGGTCCGGGTCCTTGACGGCAGACTTGGCAAAATCCTTAACCGTCAGCTCAGACCAATCCTTTTGCGCAACCGGCCCCAATGCACGCTGGGCAAGTGCCGTCTCGACAGGGCCAAGGGTGCCTTCCAGCCGCTGTAAGTTGATGGCTTTGACAAATGAGATCTTACTCAACGCGGCATAAGAGCCGGTGTGTTTGTCCCAGAACCCATCAAGCGTGGTCTTATAAAGCTGGGTTCGGTCTGTATCCCAGACTAATGACTTGAAGTCATCAACCGGGATGGACACTCGGGTATCGGCATTATAAGGGGCCTCACCAGGAGCGCTGGGTTCACGATAAATACCTTGGCGACTGTCTGCTTCCTGCACCCAGCCGTCGATTTTGTTGTAAACATAAACTACGGGTGAAAAGTATTTAGCAATTTTTACAAACCAGCCCTCATTATCTTCAATCGTTACATCTTGCCTGTTTTTCAACGCTGCTTGTGTAAGGGTGATTTTCTCCACCACCTCTTTTTCATCTTCGCCATCACCTTTGAATGTCACCAGATACGTTTTATCGGGATCAATACCCAGCCCCCATTGCTCTTTTATTTTAGCGGATAAAATAGCCGAGATTTCTTTTTCGGGGCTCACAAAATCTGAAGAGTGCTTACTGATATAAGATTCTATATTAGCGTTTTTCTTCAACGTCGAACGGCCGTTATTCGGACCAATCGCAGCCCCCGCCGATTCGGTATTTTGCGACATACTATTTTTTCGCTGATAATCAGCCAAACTTGGCGGCTTACAGGCAGAAGGATGTCGCAGGCGTGGCGTGTCAGATGACGAATGAGCCGTAACCGACGGATTCTCTTCAGGTGGTTTCACAACTATTTGCGGCTCAACGATCGTGCGTATCAACTGAACAGGAAAGCGTATAGACATGTAACTACTCCATTAATTAATTCACTCCATGCGCCGACCAGCATAAGCATACCGCCAAGATTTGCACGCCCGAAAACATGTAAATTCTTTTCCTATGCAACATTCAAAAACACGTAATGCTTAAATAAAAAAAGGCCGCACCCTGCCAAGGAAAGCGGCCCAAAAACTGTCGAGATTTTTTGAAACTACCGTGCGGTGATCACCGACAACTTGGTAATCCCCGCGCGCTCGATCGACGCCATCGCGCGCGCGACTTCGCCGTAGTTCACTCCATCGTCAGCCTGCAGTTGCACGCGCACATCAGGGTCCTTGGCCTTGGCCGCCTGCAGGTTGAATTCCAGCAGGTCCGGCTGGATGGCGTCCTTGTTGATAAACACTTTGCCAGCGCCGTCGATGCTCACCACCAGCGGGTCTTTCTGCTCAACCGGCGCCACGGCCTGGGTCTTGGGCAGGTTGATCGGGATGGAGTTGGTCAACAGCGGCGCGGTGACGATGAACACCACCAGCAGCACCAGCATCACGTCCACCAGCGGCGTGACGTTGATCTCGCTCAGCACCTCATCACTGTCTTGCGTAGAGAAGGCCATTCAGGACGCCTCCTTCACTTTCTGCGGGCTGCCGGCACTGGCCTTGGCCAGGGTGGGGTGGAGCAGTACGCGAAATGAGTTTTTCTGCGCCAGGCTGTAGAAGTCGTGGGCAAAGTCATCCAGGTCTGCCGCCGTCAGCTTCAGGCGACGCAGGAAGTAGTTGTAGACCAGCACCGCAGGCACCGCGACGGCGATCCCCACGCCGGTCGCGACCAACGCCGCCCCGATCGGCCCCGCCACGGTTTCCAGGCTGGCGGACCCGGCGGCGCTGATCCCCTTCAGCGCTTCCATGATGCCCCACACGGTGCCGAACAGGCCGATAAACGGCGAGGTGCTGCCGATGCTGGCGACCACGGCCAGGCCCGTTTCCAGGGAACGACGTTCACGCACGATCTGCTGGCGCAGGGCGCGTTCGAGGCGGTCTTGATGGTTGATTGCCTGGCTCAAGTCCGCAGCATGGCTGGCGTCTCCCACTTGGATCGCCGCGTAACCGGCCTGGGCCACACGAGCGGCCGCGCCTGGCTGGGTTTCGGCAAGTTCTGCGGCAGCATCGAGGCTCGATGCCGCCCAGAACTGTTTGTGAAACTTGCGATCCTGAGCCTTGAGGCGCCCGAACTGCACGCCCTTGAGCAAGGCCAGGCCCCAGGTAGCAACCGAAAAGGCCACCAGCAGCCAGATCACCGCGCTTTCAATGGATTCAAGTGGAGATGCCAATGCCATGATGTTTTCCCTCTGCGCCGCGGAATAATTAATGAATCTTGAAATCGATGGGCACGCTGACCCAGCCGTTCTGGGCCACATCACCCTGCTTGGCCGGCACGAAACTCCAGCGCTTCACTGCCGCCAATGCCGCGTCATCCAATTGCTGGCGACCGCTGCTTTTTTGCACCTGGATCTCCCCCGGCTTACCACTGGCCAGCACCTGCACCCGCAGCAACACCGTGCCTTCCCAACCGCGACGCTGAGCCAGTGACGGGTACTCCGGCGCCGGGTTCTTCAGGTACGCGGCGTTGGCCGACGCGGGTGTCACCGGCGCGGGCGCCACGGGCGCTGGAGGAGCGGCGGGTGCTGGCGTCGGTGGTGTTGGCACTGGTGGCGGCTCAACCGCTTTGGGTACAGGCTTGGGCGCAGGTTTAGGCGCGGGCTTGGGTTTGGGTTTGGGAACCGGTTTGGGTGGCGCCGGCTTGGCGGCCAACTCATCCACCACCGACGGCGGTGGCTCGACCACAGGCGGCGGTGGCGGTACAGGCGGTGGCGGCTCAACCACCGGCGCCGCCGGCTGGGAAAACTCGATGGTCATCGGTGGAATTTCCGGCGGCACAATCGGCAGCACCGGCGTGGGCTTCTGACTTACCCAATAGATCACCGCGCCATGCAAGGCCAACACCAGCAGCCCCAGCAGAATGCCTTCGCGGCGGCTGGAGAAACGCTTCGGAGTCTTTTGCAGACGCAATTGCCCCAACGGCGCGCGGTGCGGCCGGCCAAGGTCGACCAACTCACCACTCGGTGCCTGGCGCCACTGCGCCTCGTGTGCACTGGCGGCGGTCTGGACATTGCCCATTGATTCACTCCCTGCGGTTCTGAAAACCGACGGGCCTGTAAGCAGCGCCGTCTAGGGCTGAATCATTGGGGCCAGACACTTATTTCTTAAAGTAATCTTTGAAGTTATACATAGATCAGAATTGAATAATCCTGACGGCCACCCGACGCCAGCCCGCGTCCGTCGTGGCCTGGCGCCCAGCGGCTATTTTTCGATGCTTTCAAGGCATGCAAAATATTCGGCAAAGGTATCGATCAGTGCGGATTTCCCGCGCATAACGCGAGCAATTCACTCAGCAATGTCTGCCCCGCCGCGCCCAGGCCAGCGCGGCCATACAAGGCCAATCGCACGCCGTGTACCGGCGGCAAGCCACTTTCCGGGCCGAGTATGCGATGGCCGGGTTGCAACACCCGCTCCGGCAATAAACTGATGCCCAAGCCTGCCGCCACCGCCGAACACACGCTGGCCAGGCTGGCGCTGCAATAGCCGATGCGCCAACGCCAGCCGGCACGCTCCAGATGGTGGAGCATGTCATTGCGATACAGGCCGCCTACCGGAAAGGCCACCAGCGGCAGCGGGTCACGGCCCAGCGCCGGCGTGCTGAGGCTATCGACCCAATACAAGGGCTCGGGCCACGACGCTACACAGTCGTCGCTGTCGCCCATCTGCTTGACCAGCAGCACGTCGAACTCACCGCCGCGGTACTGACGCTGCAGTTCGGGGCCCAGCCCGCTGGTGACTTCCAGTCGAACCCGTGGATAAGCCACGACGAACGCCGAAAGCAGCGGCATCAGGCGCTCGGCAGCAAAGTCTTCCGGCACGCCGAGGCGCAACACGCCGTCGCTTTGCTGGTTGATCAGCACATCGGCAGCTTCTTCATGCAGCGCCAGGATTCGCCGTGCATAGGCGAGCAGACGTTCACCCTCAGTGGTGGGCACCACACGGCGTTGGTCGCGATCGAGCAACTGGCACGTCACCGCGTCTTCCAGGCGGCGGATCTGCTGGCTGACGGTAGACTGGGTCAAATGCAGGCGCTCGGCGGCGCGGGTGAAATTGCCGCAGTCCACCACGGCGACAAAGCTGCGCAATAACACAGGATCGAACACACTCATCACCATTGCGTTTGCCACTGGTTGGCATGGTTATATTTAATTTCAGCATACCTTGGCGCCTCGCCATACTCATCCCTCCTTTGCCCACTCGGACCCCGCCTCCTATGACGCTGAACACGACACTCGCCGGACGACTTGCCGGTTGGGGCCTGCTGGTGGTGCTTGGCCTGAACCTGCGCCCGATCCTCAGCTCCATCAGCCCCTTGCTCGGGGAGATTCGCCAGGCCACCGGCTTGAGCTTTCAGAGCAGTGCCTTGCTCACCAGCCTGCCGGTGATCTGCATGGGGTTGGTCGCACTGGTGGGCGTGCGTGTGGAGGCTCGCTTGGGCGAACGACGTGGCATCGCCCTGGGCTTGATGATGATTCTGCTGGCGTGCCTGGCGCGCTGGTTGATGGGCCAGGCCTCGGCGCTGCTGGTCACTGCACTGCTCGGCGGTGCAGGCGTGGCGCTGATCCAGGCGTTGGTGCCGGCGATGATCAAGCGCGAATTCCATCACCGCGTGCCTGTGGCGATGGGCGTGTACTCGGCGTCGCTGATGGCCGGCGGTGGGCTGGCCGCGCTGCTCAGCCCGGTGGTGGCCACGCATTTCCAGCAATGGCAGGCAGGCCTGGGTGTGTGGCTCTTACCGGCGCTGGGGGCGTTGTTGCTGTGGGTCTGGCTGCCGCTGGGCGCCGTACGCAATCCACAGCAGGCACCTGGGTTCAAAGGGTTACGCAACCGGCGCGCCTGGTTGCTGGCGCTGTATTTTGGCCTGGTCAATTGCGGCTACATGAGCATGGTCGCGTGGCTGCCCGCCTACTATCAGCAACTGGGTTGGGGTGTGCTGCCCAGCGGTTCATTGCTGGCGTTCATGACGATTTTTCAGGTGACGGCCGCCCTGCTGATGCCAGTGCTGGCGCAACGCGGTATCGACCGCCGCCCATTGCTCAGCATCAGCCTGTTGGCGCAAACCGTCGGTTACCTGGGCCTGATCATTGCGCCGCAGGAATATCCTCACCTGTGGGTGGCCTTGTGCGGCTTCGGCCTGGGTGCCTGTTTCGCCCTGAGCCTGCTGCTGACCCTCGACCACCATCGCGACCCTCGCCAAGCCGGGCAACTGGCTGCGTTCGTGCAAGGCGTGGGCTTTTTGATCAATGCGATTTCGCCATGGCTGACCGGCTGGCTGCGCGAGCTTACCGGCCACTTTGTCAGTGCCTGGGTGGTGCTGACGGTGACGGTGGTGGCGATGCTGCTGGTGACGCGGGTGTTCAGCCCGGCCACCTATCGCACCGACCTAGAAGTCGTAGCGCCCAGTCACGCCTAGGGTGCGCGGCGTGCCCAGCAGGCCCTCGTAACCGCCGTTACCGCCGGTCCACAGGGTGGTGTAGTAGGTTTTGTCGAAGGCGTTTTTCAGCCACAGCGACACATCCCACTGCCCTTGGTCATAGTCGCCGCGCAAACCGGTAGACAGGTTGACCACCGCATACGCCGGGATCTGCCCGTAGTCGGAATCTTCCACCGTGCCCACCGCCTTGGAACGGAACGCGTAGCTGGCGGTGACGTAGGGTTCGAAGCCGTTCGCCAGGTTCCACTTGTACTCGCCGTTGGCGTTGGCAATCCACTTGGAGGCGCCCACCACCTGATGGCCGCTCAAGTCACAGGACGCCGGCGCACCGGGACGCAGGCTGATTTCCGGCGGGCATGGCGCATCCTTGTAAGACAGGTAAGTCACGTCATTGAAGGAGCCGTTGATGTTCAGGGTCAGGCCCTTGATCGGCACCAGGGTGCTTTCCACTTCCACGCCCCGCGAGCGCACCGAGCCGGCGTTGGTCAGGTACTGCACGCGGTTGTCCTGGTCGTAGGCGTTGGTCTGGTAGCCGTTGACCTGGGTCCAGAACAGGTTGGCATTGAGCTGCAGGCGACGGTCCCACAACGTGCTCTTGAAACCCAGTTCGGCGTTGTTGGCGCGCTCGGTGCCGATCAGCAACGAGTCGGCCCCCGCTGTTGGCGCAGACCCCACCGCCAGGTTCACACCGCCGGACTTCTCGCCATGGGACAGCGTCGCGTAGCCAAGCAGGTTTTCGTTGAAGTGATAACTGAGGTTGAGCAGCCCCGACGGCGTGGCGCTGTATTGCGACAGGTCGCCCGAATCATAGGCCCCGGTACGCCCACGCCGCGCCGTGGCGGCAGGCCCGCTGACCGCCGCGCCACCGACTGGCGCATTGCGCGTGACCCAGGCGCTTTTTTCTTCATAGGTGCCGCGCACACCGGCGGTGAAATCCAGGCGCTCGGTCAGGTGCCAAGTGCCTTGGGCGAACAGCGCGAAGCTGTCGGTGCGGATATGCCCGTTGCCCACACTGCTCACATTGCTCAACGCACCGGCGGGCGTGCCGTTCCAGATATCAGCCTTGGGCCCGTAGTAGGCAAAGGATTTGTTATCCAGGTCGGAGCCGAAGTAGTAAGCGCCGAGTACGTAATCGAAGAAACCACCACTGGGCGACGCCAGGCGGAATTCCTGGGACCACTGCTTATCTTCCACCGAAACCCCGGCGTTATATGACGCCGGTACATTGAGGCCGTCATCGTTGCGCGGGGTGAAATTCCACCAGCGGTAGGAACTCACCGAGGTCAGGGTGAAGTCGCTGGGCAACGTCCAGTTGGCTTCCAGCGACGTACCGCCCTGGAACACCGTGACATGCTGGTCGTTGTCCAGGTTGACCTTGCGATGGGTGCCGTCCACCAGGGTGGCGCCTGCCGCGTTGGCCCGGGATTGATACAGGTTGGTGCCATTGATGGTCGGCCCGGTGCTGTACAGCACGCGGGTGCCGGCGCTGGAGTCTTCTTCGTTGTAGTCGCCGATCCAGCGCAGGTTGAAGGCCTCGTTGGGCTTGTACAGCAGTTGCCCGCGAAAGCCCTGGCGTGAGCCGCCGTTCAGATCATGGCCGTCATGTTCATTCTTGATGTCGCCGTCGCTGCGCGTGCGATAGGCCGAGAAACGCCCTGCCAGGTCATCGGTCAGGGGGCCGGAAATCGTGCCCTTGGTCTGGAAATAACCGTCCTCGCCCAGGGAGGTTTCGATGCTGCGCTCCGGGGTAAAACTCGGCGCACGGGTGCTGATATTGATCACGCCCGCGGTGGTGTTCTTGCCGAACAATGTGCCCTGGGGGCCGCGCAAAACTTCAAGCTGCTCGATGTCCATCAGGTCGAACACGGCCATGCCCGGGCGCCCGAGGTAGACGTTGTCGATATACAGCCCCACGCTGCCTTCCAGGCCATCGCTGGCCGGGTTGTTGCCCAGGCCGCGGATCGACACGCTGGATTGACGCGCATGCATGTAGGCGACGTTGACGCTGGGCACTAGTTGCTGCAAATCCTGGATGCGGTACACCCGCTGGGTTTCCAGGGCCTGGCCACCGAGCACGCTCATGGGCGTCGGCACGGCCTGGGCACTTTCGGTACGCCGCCGGGCAGTGACCGTGACAGTTTCCAATTGGCCACTGGCGCGCTCACCCTCGCCGGCAGGTGCGGATGTTTCAGCAGCCTGGGCCGGTGACCAACTGGTGGCTACCAACATAGCCAGGGGCAAGGACTTGAACAAACTCATAAGCGGCTCCAAAACCCCGGAATACTCATCGCCTAATATTCCTAAAGGTTATTTATTTATGTTTTTACGAACATTTACTGCATAAGAGATAGCCTTTATAAGGAGTCGACGTAATGCATAGCCAATGCATTTCCCGGATATTTTTGATGTGAAAAATGCATATCGACTTGCGCCAGCTTCGCCACTTCATCGCCCTCGCCGAACAGCGCAGTTTCGTCGCGGCAGCCGCAGCGGTGAACCTGTCGCAGTCGGCGTTCAGCCGTAGCATCCAGGCCCTGGAACACAGTGCCGGCTGCCAACTGGTGGACCGTGGCCGCAAAGACCTCGCGCCCACCAAGCAAGGCCAGGTGCTGCTCGAACATGCGCGGCGCCTGGTCAGCGGCGCACAACAACTGGCCAACGAAATCAGCCAGTTCAACGGCCTGGAAGCCGGTGAACTGCGTTTCGGTTGCGGCCCGGCGCCGGCAGCTGGGTTAGTCCCACGTGCCATCGGCAGTTTTATCGGGCGCTACCCCAAGGCCCGTGTGCAGTTCCAGGTGGACGACTGGCAAAGCCTGGCCAAACGCCTACTCAGCGAAGAGTTCGAATTCTTCGTCGCCGACACCCGCCACTTCGAAGCCAACCCCGACTACCACACCCACCGCCTGCGCCCACGCCGTTGGCACTTCTGCTGCCGCGCCGGCCACCCCTTGGCAGCGCACAACAGCGTCAGCGCCGCCGAGCTGATGAGCTACCCGCTGGCCGTGACCATCCGCCCGCCGAACCTGCGCAAAGTCATCGTCGACCTCAGCGGCCGGCCGGATTACCAGCCCAATGTGGAATGCGAAAACGGCTACAGCCTCATGGGCGTGGTACTGCGCTCGGACGCCATTGGCATCGTCAGCGCCAACAGCGACGTGTTGCACATGGCTCGCGGCGAACTGGTGTGTTTGCAGATTGAGGGACTGGACGAAAACCTGGAGGAGCGCTACACCCGCTACGGGATCGTCAGCCGCGCGGGGTATCGGTTGTCGCCGCTGGCGCAGGCGATGATTGAGCAGATCAAGGAGATTGATGAGAGGGACGAGGATGCTTATGCGCTGGAAAATATTGCGGTCTGAGTACGCGGTGGCCCGTCACCTGCGTGAAGTCATCATTAGATAACAAAGATCACCTACAAGAGGGGCTATAACCTTTTGACCCGCACGAGGAAGCGCGTTTGATGGACTGTATCTTTTGCAGCATTGCCCGCGGTTCTGCACCTTCCCACCTCATTTGGGAAGACCAGACCCACATGGCCTTTCTCTCCATATTCCCCAACACCCCGGGGTTCAGTGTCGTTATCCCCAAAGCCCATCACGGCAGCTATGCGTTTGCCGAACCGGACACCGTGCTGTGCGACTTGGTCACTGCAGCCAAGAAGACGGCGACGCTTTTGGACAACGCGCTAAAGGGTGTCGCCAGAACGGGCATGATTCTGGAGGGTTATGGCGTCGATCATCTGCACGCCAAATTATTCCCGATGCACGGGACCGGGGAAGATAGCGCCTTCAAAAAAATCAGCTCGACCCAAGACAAATATTTTGAGCGTTATGAAGGCTATGTCTCCTCCCATGACGCTGCCAGGGCAGATGATAAAGCGCTGGCAGGACTGGCCGCTCACATCAGGTCCTTCGCCGGGTAAGCCTGCTCCCCACAATTGGATCGCGGGTGTGCCAGGTAGATATGTATCTGCTGTCAGGCCGTCATCGCAGGCAAGCCAGCTCCCACAGGGGAATGCATTTCAACTGTGGGAGCTGGCTTGCCTGCGATGACGCCAGCAGCCACACCCATGCACTCAATGCATAGAACCCAGTCCCCAAATGCACTTGCCAGAGCGCCCCTCGAACGGCGAAAAAACCCACCTGTCCTCCGTTCGGTAAATTCCTATGTCTGACCCCAAACCCGTGCGCAACGTGCTCTACATCATGTGCGACCAACTGCGCCGCGACTACCTGTCCTGCTACGGCCACGCCCATCTGCACACGCCGAATATCGACCGCCTGGCCGCCGCCGGCGTGCGTTTCAGCCGTGCCTACACCCAGGGCACAATTTGCGGCCCGTCGCGCATGTCGGCCTACACCGGGCGCTATGTCAGCAGCCATCAGGTGGCGTGGAATGCAGTGCCGCTGCCGCTCGAAGAACTGACGATCGGCGACTACCTGCGCCCCCACGGCATCCGCACCGCATTGGTGGGCAAGACCCACGCCACGCCGAACCTTGAGGCCTTGCAGCGCCTGCAGATCGACCCCGACAGTGCCCAGGCCGAGCCGCTCAATGAGGTCGGCTTCGACGCGTATCTGCGTCACGACGGCATCTACCCCGACAGCCCGCTGTTCGAGGATAAGCGCGAGTCCGCGCCCTACACCCAATACTTGCGTGCTCACGGCTACAACGGCAGCAACCCGTGGCATGAATGGGCCAACGCCGCCGAAGGTGAGAACGGCGAAGTGCTCAGCGGCTGGCATATGCGCAACGCCGGCAAACCCGCACGGGTGGCCGAAGAACATTCGGAGACCGTCTACACCACCGACCGCGCCATCGACTTTATCGACGAACAAGGTGAACAGCCGTGGTGCCTGCACCTGTCGTATATCAAGCCGCACTGGCCCTACATCGCACCGACGCCTTATCACGCGCTGTACGGTACCGAGCATGTGCAGGCGCCGATTCAACCTGAGCACACCAGCGATCACCCGGTGTACCAGGCATTTCGCCAACACCAGGAAAGCCTGAATTTCTCCCGCGATGAAGTACGTCTGACGGTTATTCCCACGTACATGGGCCTGATCAAACAGATTGACGATCAACTCGGGCGGCTGTTTGATTTTCTGCAAGGCGCTGGCCGGTGGGACGACACGCTGATCGTGTTTACCAGCGACCATGGCGACTTTCTCGGCGATCATTTCCTCGGTGAAAAAGAATTCTTGCTGGAGCCTGCGGTGGGTATTCCGTTGATCGTGCGCGACCCGCGTGCCAACGCCGATATCAGCCGCGGCACCGTGGACGAGCGCCTGGTGGAAACCATCGACGCCCTGCCCACCTTCCTCGACGCCTTGGGCTTGCCCGCCGCCGACCATCGGCTGGAAGGCCGCTCATTGATTCCATTGCTGCAGGGCGCGCAACCCACTTGGCGCCGCTACGCCATTGCCGAATATGACTACGCCTTCCAGGCCCCGGCTCGCGAGCGCCTGGAGCAACCCATCGACCGTTGCCGCATGACCATGGTGCGCAGCGAGCGCTGGAAGTACCTGGCGTACGACGGCTTTCGCCCGCAACTGTTCGACCTGGAAAACGACCCGCAGGAACTGCACGACCTGGGCAGCGATCCCGCCTATGCCGAGGTGCGCGAGACTCACCTGGGTTATCTGTTCGACTGGCTGCGCGGCTTGAAGCGGCGCACCACCATCAGCCACACGGAAGTTGAAGTGCGCGGGCAATGGTTTCGTTATGGTGAGCCAGAGGCAGAGAAAGTGGTGAAAATCGGGGTCTGGTAAACACCACAACCCAAATGTGGGAGCGGGCTTGCTCGCGAATGCGCAGTGTCAGTCGACGTATGTATCAACTGACCCACTGCATTCGCGAGCAAGCCCGCTCCCACATTTTTTAACCTCACCCGGCTTAAAGACCTTTAGTGGTTTTGCTTGATTGCCCCTGCACCCCCACCGGCACATCCCCCTTGAGCGTAACCCGGCGCACAATGCGCTCCTGGGTGCCGTAGTCGTCCACCGCGTAATGCTGGGTGGCGCGGTTATCCCAGATCGCCACGTCACCGGTTTTCCAGCGCCAGCGCACGGTGTTTTCCAGGCGGGTGACGTGGCCTTGCAGCAGGTTGAACAACTGCGCCGACTCCGCCTGGGAGTAGCCTTTCAGGCGTTTGACGAAGTGCCCCAGCAGCAGGGTTTTCTCACCGCTGACCGGATGCACGCGCACCACCGGGTGTTCGGTTTCGTACACCGTGGAAGTAAATACTTTGCGGTATTCCTCCAGCTTCTCCACCGCCACATCCGGCTTGCGGGCGGCATAGTCGTATTCGTTGCTGTGCACCGCCCACAGGTGATCAGCCAGCGCGCGCAGCTCAACGCTGAGGTCGTTGTAGGCAGCGGCCGTGTTGGCCCACACGGTGTCGCCGCCGGACGCAGGCGCCAGCACCGAACGCAGGATCGAGGCCTTTGGGTAGGCATCGACGAAAGTCACGTCGGTGTGCCAGGAATTGGCGCGCTGGCCACGGGTGCCATCCAACTCCATCAAGAAGCGCGTGCCGTCCCGCACCGGCACCGTGGGGTGGGCAATCGGCTCGCCGAGCAAGTGAGCAAAGGCTTCCTGGCTCTGGTCATCGAGATGGGTCTGTTCGCGGAAAAAGATCACCTTGTACTGCACCAGCGCCTGCTGGATGGCCTCGACGGTGGCGGCATCCAGCTCACCAGACAGTTTGATGCCACGGATCTCGGCACCGATACGCCCGGCCACCGGGTGAATATCGAGCGCGTGGGCGATGGGTTGAACGGCTAATGCGGCGTTGCTCATTGTGATGACCCTCATGTGCCTGCGAAACGGTGGGGGGACGCTTCCAGCAACGCTCTATTCATATGCAATTTAGGTCTAGCAAATGCATGAATGCTTCGTTGACGGAATAATAGCTTGCATTTAAAACCTCAGCTTGCCGGGCCGCAAATGCCTTCGACCTATTTTTAAAATGCCGGGAAAGCATATGGATCTTCGCCAACTGCGCTACTTCATCGCCCTCAACGAACACCGCAGTTTCGTGCGCGCCGCGGACGCCATGGGCATCACCCAACCAGCGTTCAGCCGCAGCATCCAGGGGCTGGAACAGGAGTTCGGTTGCGTGTTGGTAGACCGCGGCCACAAGGACTTGCGCCCCACACCGGAAGGCCAGGTGGTGTTGCAGCACGCCCTGAGCCTGGTGCATGGCGCAGCGCTGCTGAGCAGTGAAGTGACGCGCATGACCAAGCTTGACGCCGGCGACCTGCGCTTTGGCTGCGGCCCGGCGCCAGCGGTGAAACTGGTGCCGGATGCGGTGGCGCGGTTTATCAACGCCCACCCGAAAATCCGCACCACGTTTCAGGTGGATAACTGGGAAACCCTCAGCCGCCGCCTGAGCCGTGAAGAGATCGAATTCTTTATCGCCGACATCCGCCAGTTCGAGGCCGACCCGAATTTCCAGACCCGCGCACTCACCCCCAAACGCGGGGTGTTTTTCTGCCGCCCCGGCCACCCCTTGCTGGCCAAGGACAGCCTGTCGACCAACGATATGTTCGACTACCCGCTGGCGGCACCGCTGATCTCCCAGGGCATTCGCAAGCTGTTGGCCAATCTGAGTGGGCGTATGGATTTTTCACCGAGCATCCAGACCGAGCACTTCCCGGCATTGGTGAGCATCGTGCTGCAAACCAATGCCATCGGCGTCGGTACTGAAGAGGCCTTTGCCGAGGACATTGCCAAGGGGGCGCTGGTGCTGCTGCACTGGCGCAACTTGCCGCAGCACATGGAGACAATGAGTGCGCGCTGCGGGATTGTCAGCCGCACCGGGTCGCGGTTGTCGCCGGCGGCTAAGGCGATGATTGAAACCTTGGTGGAGGTGGACAGTCAGCCGGTAAGTGTGGCGGTTTGAAGGGCCTCATCGCAGGCAAGCCAGCTCCCACATTTGAGCGGTGAACACATTCAAGTGTGGGAGCTGGCTTGCCTGCGATAGCGATAGCCCAGGCACCGACAAGCTCAGAGCCCCGCCGCCACCAACCCTGGCGCCACCCAATCACTCACCTGAAACGACTTGCGAATCAACTTCTCCCTGGACGCCAAGTCCACCGCATCCTGCAATTTGCCAAGGAACACCGGGTCCAGCGTGGAGGGGAAGACTTCGCTGAGCTTCTGGTCTTTCAAATCATTGGTGAGGATCACCGGCGGGTAACTGGCCAGCCCGGACACCAGCGCGATGTACGCCTGTTTGTTGTTGTCATCGGTCAACCACTGCACCGCTTGCTGCTGAGCCTTGAGCAACGTGGCCACGGCGTCTGGGTGTTCATCGACAAACTTGGCGCTGCCCACCAGCACGGCCTGGATGCTGCCGGCATCGCCCAGGTCCTTGGTGGTCAGCGGTATCTCTGCCAAACCTTTGGCCTGCAGCGCCGTCAGCGTGGAACCGCCCCAGGTGGCATCAATCTGCTTGGCCGCCAGGGCCGCAGCGGCCGCATTGAAGTCCAGGTTGATCACCTTCAGGTCCTTCTCGCTCAAACCCTGGCTGGCCAAGGCGCTGTCGAACGACAACTGGCTGGCCGTGCCACGGAACACCGCCACGCGCTTGCCCTTGAGGTCTTGCAGAGTCTTGATGCCGGAGCCCGGCACCACGCCGAGGTAATGCTTAACTCCCCGTGCGGTGGCGCTGAGCAGCCGAGTATCCAGGCCATTGGAGCGGCCGATGATCGCTGCCAGGTCGCCCAGATAGGCCAGGTCCACCTGCCCGTTGGCGAACGCTTCATTGATCACCGGGCCGGCGCCCTTGAAGTAATTCCACTGAATCTTGATGCCTTGGTCGGCAAAGGCTTTTTCAAAAATCTGCTGTTCACGCAACACGTCGGTAATGCCACCGCCGCTGTGCTGGCTGCCGGCACTGAGGTCGGGCACGGCGATGCGGATTTCCTTGAGCTCAGCGGCATGCACCAACCCGGCCAGGGCGGTGCCGGCGAATAGGCTGATCAGACGTTTAAAGGGCAGTTTCATAAGCGCAGCTCCTGGTGGGCGACGGTCGCCTGGGGAGCAAAAAGTAGGCACAGACTGGACAAAACTTTAAATACTATAAATTCACAATTTAATAGCTTTTAGAACTATGCAAGCTAACCCGCAGCCTCTAGAGGGATATGCACAAACAGCATCGAAAATATTCTTCGAATGCATTGGATGCGTGGCGGCGTGAGGCTTTAAATGACTTTTTTATCTCGCAATCATCTTGATCACGCTTTTGTAAGATCGAAATCACATAACGCATTCGGAGGTCTTCCATGGCCCGGATTTCACTTCTGAGCCTGCCGCTGGCGGCCCCGTCCAAAGGCGTCGCGCCGCGCTGGCCGCAACTGGGCCAGCGTTTATTGCCGTGGCTGCTGCCGCTCACGCTGTTTGCCTTATGGTGGCTGGCCAGCCGCAATTATTGGATGAGCGAGCAGATTCTGCCCGCCCCCGCCCTGGTGTGGAGCAGCGCGGTGGAGTTGGCCGGGGGCGAGTTATGGAGCCATCTGGCGATCAGCTTGCAGCGCTTGTTCTGGGGCCTGCTGGCCGGTATCAGTGCTGGCGCGATACTGGGCGCGTCCCTGGGCTTCAGTGCGCGCGCCGAGCGCTTGGTATTCCCGACGTTCAGCGCGCTGGCGCAAGTGCCGACCCTGGCCTGGATCCCGCTGTTCATGGTGTTTTTCGGCATTGGCGAAACCCTCAAGCTGGTGGTGCTGGTCAAGGCCATCGTGGTGCCCGTGACTCTGCATACCCTGGTGGGCGTGCGCGACGCCCAGCCCAACCTGCGCGAAGCCGCCCGCGTGCTGCGCTTGCCTGGCCACTTGCTGATCCGCCGTCTGATCCTGCCCGCCGCACTGCCGGCGTTCATGGCCGGCGTGCGTCTGGCCCTGGCCGCCGGCTGGACTTCCCTGCTGGCCGTGGAGTTGCTGGCCTCCAGCGAAGGCATCGGCTACCTGATGGTGTGGGCGCGCCAGTTGTTCATGCTCGATATCGTCTTCGTATGCATCGTGGTCATTGGCGTGCTGGGTGTGGTGATGGACCGCGGCATCGGCTGGCTGGATCGCAAGTGGGTGCACTGGCCGCACCCCGCCACCGCGCAGATCCGCCGCGGGCCACGCTATGAAGGCTGGCAACGCCTGCAGCCTTGGCTGTTGCCCTTGCTGTTGTTGGCGCTGTGGCAGGCCGCGACGCAACAGGGCTGGGTAGACCCGAACATTCTGGTCAGCCCCTGGACCGTGCTGCAAACCACCCTGGGCGGCGCGCTGGATGGCAGCCTCACCACCGCCCTAGGCAAAAGCCTGGGCCGAGCCCTGGGCGGCTTGCTGCTCGGCGGCAGCCTGGGCTTTGCCGTGGGCTTATGGCTGGGGTTGTCGCGGCGCAGTGAGCGACTGTTCGGCCCAACCTTGTCCGCGCTGCGTCAGATTGCGATTTTCGCCTGGGTGCCGCTGCTGACCGCCTGGTTCGGCCTGGGTGAGTTGGCCAAGTGGGTGTTTATCGCCCTCGCCGCCTTCTTCCCGTTGTTTATCGCCACCCAGCGCAGCGTGCTCAACCTGTCGCCCCAGCTGCGCGAAGCCGCGCAGGTACTGCGCCTGAACCTGTGGCAACGCCTGCGCCGCCTGGTACTGCCGGGCGCCGCGGCGGGGATTTTCGCCGGCCTGCGCCTGAGCCTGATCTACGCGTGGATGGGCACCCTCGGCGCCGAATATTTCATGCCCTCCAATGGCGGCATCGGCAGCCTGATGATCGGTGCCCAACAACTGCTGCGCATGGACCTGATCATGAGCGGCATGCTGCTGGTCGGCCTCACCGGCGCCACCCTCAACCTGCTCGGCCAACGCCTCGAAACCCGCGCCACTCGCTGGAGACACGCATGAACGCACCGATTGTCAGCTTCAACCATGTGGGCAAGTCCTTCGACGTCGATGGCTTCGAACTGGAAGCCATCCGTGAATTCAATCTGGAGGTGGGCGAAGGGGAATTTGTCGCGATTGTCGGCGCCAGCGGTTGCGGCAAGTCGACCCTGCTGCGCCTGTTGGTGGGGCTCGATACGCAGTACCGCGGCGAGATCCGGGTGGATGGCAACGCCGTCAGCGGCATCGGCGGCGAACGCGGCATTGTGTTCCAGGAGCACCGCCTGTTTCCGTGGCTGACCGTGGCGCAAAACATCGGCCTGGGCCTGGTCAACGAGCCGCTGAGCGAGGCCGAGCGCACACGGCGCATCAACGATTTTATCGAGCTGGTGGGCCTCACCGACTTCACCCGCGCCTACCCGCACCAACTCTCCGGCGGCATGGCCCAACGGGTGGCGATTGCCCGCGGCCTGGTGGCCAGCCCGCGCATCCTGTTGCTGGACGAGCCCTTCGGCGCCCTCGACGCGCTGACCCGCCAGCAGATGCAGGATGAACTGTTGGCCATTCGCGCCCGCGCCAGGATCACCACAGTGCTGGTAACCCACGATGTGGAAGAGGCGATTTTCCTCGCCAACCGCGTGGTGGTGATGGAGCCCAGGCCCGGGCGCATCAAGCAAATAGTCGACATCGCCCTGCCCCATCCGCGCCAGCGCAGCAGCTTTGAATTCCACCAACTGCGCGAAGAGCTGCTGCACGAGCTGATCAGCGATGACCACTACCAACCGCCCGTGCGCGAACAGATTCGCGATTTGCCCCTGGCGTTTATTGCCTGCTGAGGTGAGCTAAATCGCTGTGTGCCTGCTCACGCCGCTCGAAGCGGTTGGCGCGGGCAAAGGTGCCAAAATCATTGAAGCGCACACCCATCTCGGCCATCACCTTATGCGCCACCTTGGTGGTCATCTGGCGGATGTAGAACGGTTCTTTCACCACAAAGTGATGGATACCGTGGGTACTGCCGAAGTTGAAGCAGAACGCCTGCAACGGCCACAGCCACCAGGGGTTCAACACCTGGGTTTGCTGGATCACATTGCCCAGCTCCACATCGCCGTAGTAGTGCATGTTGGAGCTGACAAAGTGCAGGCAGAAGGTGCGTAACACGTTCGGGCCGATGATCACCACCGCAGCGATATCGATCACCTGCATCACCTGCAAGGTACCGGCTGACCATTGAATGGGCGCGCCCATCAGGCTGGCAATGCCATTGGCGGCATGAAAGCCCAGGAAGACGTACCACGCGCCCCAATGCAGCAAGGCCAGCGGTGCGTACACCAGTAGCACGCGCTTGAGGATGCTGAACCTGTGCGGCCAGGTCTTGGCGCGCAACAGGCGGATCAAGGCCGACATCATGTTGTCCCCCACCATCAGCAACCGCGCGATGCCCCAGGGTTCGCCATTGGTGATCGCGCGCTCTTCCATATCGGCCTCGGTGCCCGAGACCTTGTGATGGTTGAGGTGCAGATGCCTACGTATCCACGGGTTGATGGTGCTCGGGCGCGCCAGCCACACCAGGCCCATCATCAGGTTGTGGGGCACGCGCTGTTTGCGAAAGTACATGCTGTGGATCAGGTCGTGTTCCAGCTCGTGGGTGAGCGAGGCGAAGAACGCATTGAGCAGCAGGCACACCCACCAGGCCATATGACCGCTGATGTAGAGCGCCGCCGAGCCGAGCATGCCCAGCAAGGCAAAGGCCAGGATGCCTGCGCCCAGGGCGTCCTGATGCAACAACCAGGGGTGCCGCTGGCGCAGGCGCACGCCCTCGGCCATCACCACCTCGCGGATATGCGCCGAACGCTGTTGTGCGTTCAACGGCTGGGGGCTTGCAGAAGTACCGTCCATGCTTCCATTCTCTTGTGAAGTGATGCCTGAATCCTGCACCTAACCCTAGCGCAGGACGCTAGCCGCGCACGCCAATCTGTTGACCCCAAGCGCCAATTGCCATGACCGAACCCACTTCCCTCGCCAGCTGGACCCGCGCCCTGCGCAAGCAGCTCGACGCCCTGGGCCTCGACAGCGCCGCGCTGTGCGCCGAGGCCGGGCTCGACCCGCAGCAGATGGACGACCCCAACGCCCGCTACCGGTTGTCGGCCACCACGCGCTTATGGGCGCTGGCGGTACAGGCCAGTGGCGACCCTGCGATTGGGCTGCGGGTGTCGCGGTTTGTCAGCCCCACCACCTTTCATGCACTGGGTTATGCGTTGGTAGCCAGCGGCAGCTTGCGCGAGGTATTCGAGCGCATCGTGCGCTATCACCAGGTGGTCAGTGATGCCCTGGACTTGGAGCTGAGCCGCCACGGCGACGTCTACCGTTTTCGCCTGCTCCAACCCCCAGGCAGCCCCGCGCCAGCACCGGAAGCGATTGATGCCTTTGCGGCGATCTACGTGCGCACGTGTCGCAACCGCCTGGGTCGCGACTATGCGCCGTTGGCCGTTTACCTGCGGCGCCCGGAACCCGCCGACCCCAAGCCGTGGCATACGGTATTTCGCTCGCCAGTATTCTTTGCCGCCGACGAAGACCGCCTGGAATTCGCCGCCAACGACTTTGACAGCCACCTGGACGACGCCAACCCGGAGCTGGCCGAACACAACGAAACCGTGCTCAAGCGCACCCTTGCCCAGCTGCAACCGCTGACCTGGGAACGCAAAGTGCGCGCCGCCATCGAGGCGCAACTGCCAGACGGCGAGCCAAGCGCCGAACGCATCGCCCAAGCGCTGCACTTGAGCCTGCGCAGCTTGCAGCGGCATCTGGCCGATGAAGGGTGTCGGTTTGACGCCCTGCTCAACGAGTGCCGGCAAAACCTGGCGTTATTGCACCTGCGCGACCCGCAGTGCTCATTGGCCGAGATCAGCCATTTGCTGGGGTTTGCCGACACCAGCAGTTTCAACCGCGCGTTCAAGCGCTGGACGGGGATGACGCCGGGGCAGTTTCGGGGGGATTTGCAGTAGCCACCCAAGCATCCGCGGTCTCCCCACAAGGACGACTACTGAACCGGGCCAAAAACCACCCGCTCACTTCACCGTAAATCTAATAACAGATGTCCATGCGGAACGCTCCAGAGTTGTTTCCTGCCACCCGAAAACACCGACCTCACCTGGGTCCAGAAAATGTGTGAACTCCCATGATCCATCCGGCTTAACTTTAGCGCCGCCAAATTTATCCCCATTTACCGGAGTAAGGGAGAAATAGACGTCCCACTCGGGAAGACCCGTGCCTTTGAAAGTCACTGGGCTCGCGTAACTTCCACCTTGCACCGGTAGTTCTACAACCGGTGGGTTTTCTACCCGTTTTCCTGGCCTCGATATTGGAGGGAAAACATCGCAAGAATTTTCTGACATGAGCCTTAACTCCTCGATTGTCACGATTGACAATCAAAGTCTGCGCCCTCTGAAACATCACATCTACTGTCAAAGTTGACAGGTACACCCCCCCCGCAGCCAGTTTGATTACAAACCTGTCATTCAATTGTGCGGCTTTTGTCCGCATCCGCTGGTTACCGTGATGGCCTGCTTTCTGGAGCCCTCACTATGTACCGCACTGCCTTGTTCCTGAGCCTCGCCGTGGCCACCGTCGCCCAGGCGGCGCCACAGTTGCCACGCCACGCCGAGCTGGATTTGCACACCGCTCGCCAACTGGCCGACGCCAGCCTGGCCCGCTGCACCGCTGCGCTGACCGTACTCGACCGCGGTGGCAACCTGTTGCTGGGCCTGCGCGCTGACGGTGTCGGCCCGCACAACAGCCTCGCCAGCCAACGCAAGGCGTACACGGCGCTGTCGACAAAAACCCCGACCCGGCTGTTTGCCGAACGGGCGCGTAATAACCCCGAAGCCGCCAACCTCAACACCTTGCCCGAGCTGCTGTTGCTCGGCGGTGGCGTGCCGCTGTTTGCCGACGCCGAACTGGTCGGTGCCCTCGGCATCGCTGGTGCCGGTGGCGCCGCGCAGGATGAAGCCTGCGCCGTGCAGGCCGCCGAGCAACTGGGCTTGAAAATCACCCCTTGATTCCACTTCCCTCAAAAGGACTTCGCCATGAAAACCTTGAGCATGACCCTTGCCGCACTGAGCCTGAGCGGCCTGTGCAACCTGGCCCTGGCCGACGCCAACCCCCTGAGCGTGCACGTACTCAACCTGGAAAACGGCCTGCCAAGCGCCGGTATCAATGTCACTCTGGAACAGCACGTGGGCGATAAATGGCAGCCGCTGTCCGAAGGTGTGACCAACCAGCAAGGCCGCATCGCCGAGCTGTTCCCGGCCAACCGCAGCCTGCAGCCGGGCGAGTACCGCGTGGTGTTCAAGACCGGCGATTACTACAAGAAGGCTAACCGCGAGACGTTTTTCCCTGAGGTGCCGGTGATTTTCCAGGTCAAGCAGGCCGACCAGCACTACCACATCCCGCTGCTGCTCAGCCCTTACGGCTTCTCCACCTATCGCGGTTCATAGGCCCGCGGCCAGCTGCAGCCCGTTGAGGTCGAGTATCTCGATGGCGCCGTAACTCAAGCCGATAATGCCCTGTTGCTCCAGCGCCTTGAGCAGACTGTTGATGGTCTGGCGCGACAGGCCCAGCATTGCCGCCAGATCCTCCTGGGGCAGTTGCAGCACGCGGCGCGCCTGCTCCACTTCGCCGTAGCCTTGGGCAATCATCAGCAAGCGATGGGCCAGGCGCTGTGAGGCGGGCATCAGGCTTATCTGTTCGATATTGATCAACGACAGTCGCAGTTTATGGCTCATCAACAGGGCCATCTCCCGCCAGAACAGCGGATGCCGTTCGAGGATGCCGAGCATCGCCGCCTGCGGCACCTGCAACAGCCTGCATGCGCCCGCGGCCAGGGCATCGTGGGTGCGCGGCAGGTTGTCGAACAGGCAGATCTCGCCGAACCAGTAGGGCGTTTCCACCAGGCTCAACACCGCTTCCTTGCCTTGGGCACTGACCGCGCTGATGCGCACCGTGCCTTCCAGCACCGCATACACACCGCACGGCGGGTCACCGCGCTTGAACAGGTACTGCCCCGCCGTCAGCACACGCAACCGCGCCGCCGCCAGCAGGCTACGCTGCAAGTCAGGCGGCAAATGGCTAAACCAATGACCGCGAGCCAATTGCGCGTGCCATGTCCCTGTGTCCATGCGAACTCCGAAGATTGTCGCCCCGTTGACAGTTAGGCACCGGCTGACAGGGCATGATCAAACATCCTACAGGAGGAACAACAATGAAAAGCCTCGTCGACCACCTCAGTCAATACGCCGCGTACCACCGCGACCCACGCAACATCGCCAGCCACTTCATCGGTATCCCGCTGATTGTGGTGGCGGTGGCCGTGCTGCTGTCGCGCCCCGAGTGGTCGGTGGGTGGGCTGTGGCTATCACCTGCGGTGCTGCTGGCGTTGTTTTCGGCGTGGTTTTACCTGCGCCTGGAACTGGCCCTGGGCGTGTTGATGACGGTGCTGATGGGCTTGTCGGTGTGGGCCGGGCATGTGCTGGCGGCGCAAAGCACGGCGGTGTGGCTAAGCAGCGGCGTGGGCATGTTTGTGGTGGGCTGGGTGATTCAGTTCGTCGGGCATTACTACGAAGGCAGGAAACCTGCGTTTGTGGACGATGTGTCGGGGCTGATCGTGGGGCCGTTGTTTGTGGTGGCGGAGTTGGCGTTTTTGCTGGGGTTGCGGGATGAGCTCAAGCGGCAGATTGAAGGGCGTTCGGGGCCGGTGGCGGTACGCGGGAAAAACGCCACGGTCTAACAGGTACTGAAGATCCAATGTGGGAGCCGGGCTTGCCCGCGATGGCGGTGGATCAGTTGGCATAACTGTCGACTGACACACCGCCATCGCGGGCAA